>NZ_DATCTU010000040.1 GCF_036567765.1 Pseudobacteroides sp. | reverse complement strand
TATTAAATAAAAATATTTTACAATGATAAAAAGTAAATGGTCCAATAGTCCTATATATAAATGGGTATCCAGTAAGTATAATAAAATTAGACGCTAAATCCATATATAAGAGATAGAAGATATTTATATCTGGGAGATTATAATTTCCCATGACAATTATCTAGGACAAATCTGATTTTGTTCTGGAGCTGTTAGTTTAGGGGGGTACTTTTCATGTCTAATAAACTTTGCTATATTCAGGTTGGGGTTATGATTTTTATGGTAACCGCGGCTGCATATTTGAATTCCTATATCATAGTATTTTCGCAGATTGGTGAAGAAGGTTATATTAAGAATGGCTTAAGGGAAACTAGCGATATCGAAAAAAACTGGGCCAAAAGAAATGTAATTGTTACAAGGCAGATAAACCTTAATGAGTTAGCCGTTGATAGGATTAACGAGAGAAGAAAGGATACAAAAAAGGGTTTATTGGATAAGGCATTAGCTGTGAATATCGGCCAGGAAGTAGAGCCTAATGGACACAATATACTATTGGAAAAGTATGAGGGTTCATCGCCAAATAAAATCAGTATATTAGATTTACCAATACACGTAGATGATTTGCCTTTATCTGTTGATAACAGCAAGCTTGATTATTTTCCACCCATAAGAGATCAGAAACCTCTCGGATCATGTGCTAGTTTTTCCAGCACATACTACTCAATGACACATATGACAGCCCTGGCAAAGGGTTGGAATGTAAAAGACAGCTCTGACAATTCTAATAAGTTTTCCCCTAAATGGACATACAATATGGTTAATGACGGCAAGGATGAGGGAGCATCTATTTATGGTGTTTATAAGGCTTTGAAAGAAATTGGTGCTGCCACATGGGAGGATGTACCATATAACTCAGACTATATCAAGTGGTCGGTGGATAAAGACACATGGATTAAAGCATTAAGTTATAAGGCGGACAAGATTGGTGTAATAAAGGATATTGATACCGATTTCGGGCTTTATAATCTAAAATTGCTGCTTACAAATGGATATGTACTCAATTTTACAACAGGGCTGGATAGTTGGAAGTGCTCTTGGGTTAAGGATGATCCTTCAAGCCCTCTGGATGATGAATTTGAAGGTTCCAGAATATGCTTTTGGGCAGACGGCAGATATGGGCCCCATGCTATGACTATAGTGGGGTATAATGATAACTTATGGGTTGATATAAATAATAACGGAATTGTGGAAGCTGGAGAAAAAGGGGCCTTAAGGGTGGCGAATTCTTGGGGTACTGGATGGGAAGATGAGGGCTTTTCATGGATTGCCTATGATGCATTAAGAAAGGTTTCATCATTGAGTGATGGGCCTAAGGAAAATAGAAACCAAGCTATCTTAGGAGCCCAGGCCACATGGATTACAGCTAAAAACCATTATAAGCCAAAGCTTCTGGCAGAGATCACAATCAGCCATTCAAAAAGAAATCAAATGACTTTTTCGTTAGGGTATTCAGATACAGGAAAGAGCAAACCTGATAAAACGTTAAACAGCTTAATGCTTTCGGGGAATGGAGGGGAAATGAGCTTTAACGGAACAAAGGAGGAAGTAAGAGGAACATTTGTTTTGGATTTTACCGACCTAATTGATGCAAAGGGTTTAAATATAAATGAAAAGGGAAGATGGTACCTTAAGGCAGGAGATTCTATAAAAGATGCTAATGCCCTTTCGGTTTTGGAGTTTAAACTTATTAACCCCAATGCCGGTGAGGTTATAAGCTTGGACATTAATAATAAAGTCAGGATAGACGGGGAAGACAGACTGTTTTGGATTGATTATGGCACCTTTAAAGAAAACCTGAGTAAGAGAACCATTACGGAAACCTCCCGGGCGGACAAGATATTACAAGTGCCCGCAGCTGTCATTGTACAAACCAATAATATGGTATCATTGTCAATGCAGGTTTTTGCAATAATGGAGGAAGTATGTAATTCAAGGGGAAGAATTCTTGAAAATGCTGTGTTGTGTAATGTGCCAATGACCAAAGTATATGGGCCTGCCCGGGCTCCTACATCATAATTTCCCATGACAACGATCAATGTAACAAAATTACTTGGTGATTTTGTTATGTCTAAGCTGGGTCGGGGGTGTTTTCATTTGCTCTTTAAAAAGGTGATAAAAGTGGCTTAGGTTGTCAAATCCTGCTTCTAGAGAAATATCAATTACACTTATTTTGGTTGTCAGTAGCAAATGTTTGGCATATTTAAGACGAAGGTTATTTATATACTCTGTAGGTGTCATGTTTAGAAACTGTTTAAATACCCGGGGCTTTTTTTGGGACAATTGATACATGGCGTAAAGCCCTCTAGTAAAGTTTTCTTTTTTTTTGCATCTCTGACAAAAGAGATTCCACCCATTTTGGTATATCGCTTTTCTGGGAATTATGAAGCTGGCTGAAATAGTTGAGCAGTACTTCTACCAGAACCCCCCTTAAAAGAATTTTCCTCCTGTTCATATCTCCCTTGCTTAGAATATAAACATTTTCCAGCCTATGGACCAAATGGTCTTTTTCAAGGGGAGACAAGTTGATACATGGGGGAAGCAAGGGAGATATAAGATAATCATTAGAATAAGCTTCTCCTAAAAACTTTAATGTGTTGCTGACAACTCGTTTTGTAAAGCAAACATTAATAAACTCGCATTCCTGATTTTCCGCATATTCATAATAGTGCACATCTGAAGGTCTTATAAACACAAGGGTACCTTCTGCTATTGGCTGTCTCTCATTATTTACAACATGAATTGCACTACCCTTTATTATTAAGAAGAACTCGTAAAAATCATGGAAATGAATAGGTGAAGCATACTTTATAGAGTTCACCGGAGAAAGAAACGATTCAGTACCATTATCCATTACAGTAGAGTGAGTGAACTTTTGAACAGCCATCGCACAGCTCCTAACGATTAACACTTTTAATATATATTAAAAGTGTTAATAATCTTAC
>NZ_DATCTU010000039.1 GCF_036567765.1 Pseudobacteroides sp. | reverse complement strand
ATAGTTGATATTATATTATATAAGTATTATAATTAATAAAAGTTATTAATCATAACTGTTATTAATTATAACAGTATTTTAGCTATTTATGGAGGTGAAAGGTATGGAAAGGGGAAAATTGGTGGATAATTTTCTTGTCTTTTTTCCTTTTGTATATAAGAAGCTTATGAGGGATATGCCAGTGTCTGATATATCACGGCAGAAATTAGGACTTTTGCAGCTAATTAGCAGCAATGATTGCAATACAATGAGCTATTACAGCAACAAGACCATGATTTCAAAGCCCAATCTTACGGTTATGGCAGATAAGCTCATAGAAGAAAACCTTATAGAGAGAATGTATGATCCTAATGACAGAAGAGTAATCAACCTTAAAATCACTGAAAAAGGAAAGAATGTGCTTGAGAAGCATAAGATTAAAGTAAAGGAAACTCTGCTAAAAAAATTTGAAATGTTAGGTGATGATGAAGTAAAAAGGCTTAATGAATTAATAAATGAAATGGAATCAATTATGAAAAACATAACAAGAGAGTGAGTTTTGTTACCTCTGATGAAAAAGGAGATGGTTTAGCATGATAAAATTGTTCAGGTTTCTAAAACCCTTTACCCTGCTTATTATAGGTGTCATAGTTTTGGTGTTTATTCAGACCCTTACGGATTTGTATTTACCTACACTTATGTCAGATATTATAAGTAAAGGAGTTATGAATGGGGATACTGATTTTATCTGGAAAATAGGCGGTGAAATGCTTATGTTTACAGGAATTGGAGTGGTATGTGCTATTATAGCAAGCTTCCTGTCTGCTAAAGCCGCTGTTGGTTTGGGTACAATTGTGAGAGATAAGATTTTTAAAAAGGTGGAAAGCTTTTCACTGAACGAGTTTGATAAATTTGGGACTTCAACCCTTATTACAAGAACCACTAATGATGTTAATCAGGTTCAAATGGTTTTAGTTATCATGATGAGAATGATGGTTGGAGCACCTTTGATGGCCATAGGAGGCATATACCTTGCATTCCAGAAGGATAGAGAATTGACATGGGTTTTAGCAGTGGCAATACCGGTCCTTGCAGCGTTTATTATAATAGTTGCAAAGCTGGCACTGCCGTTATTTAAGCAAACACAGGTTAAGATTGATAAAATAAATCTGGTTTTACGTGAAAAGCTTACTGGTATCAGGGTTATTAGGGCATTTAACAGGGTGGAACGTGAGAGGGAAAGGTTCGAGGAAGCAAATTTTGATCTCACCGATAACTATATTAAAGTAAACAAAATCATGGCGTTTATGATGCCTGCCATCATGCTTATAATGAATTTTACATCCCTTGCGATTCTATGGTTTGGAGCTTGGGAAGTTAAAAACGGTATGGAAATAGGTAACCTGATGGCCTTCACGCAGTATGCCATGCAAATAATGTTTTCAATGCTTATGGTTGCCATGATGTTTGTTATGGTGCCAAGAGCACAAGCAGCAGCAATAAGAATAAACGAGGTATTGGAGACAGAAGCTGACATAGTTGATACAAAGCAAGCGAAAGAATGTTATTTGGGTAAGGGGTATGTAGAGTTTAAGGATGTTTCCTTCAGATACCATGGTGCAGAAGAATATGCTTTAAGTAATATTTCATTTTCTGCAAAGCCTGGAGAAATAACAGCTATAATTGGAAGTACAGGATCAGGGAAATCTACATTGGTTAATCTTATTCCCAGGTTTTATGATATAGAGGGCGGCAGTGTGCTGGTAGACGGGGTAGATGTAAGAGAAATGACCCAGGAATGCTTGAGGGCCAAGATTGGTTTTGTGCCCCAAAAGGCGGTACTTTTTAATGGAACAATAAGCCATAACATAAAGGTAGGTAAGGATGATGCTACCGATGAGGAAATAAGGCATGCTGCCGAGGTTGCACAGGCAGTTCATTTTATTGAGAATTTTGAGGGTGGATTTTCGCATCATATAGCTCAAGGCGGGACCAATGTTTCTGGAGGTCAGAAGCAGAGGCTTTCAATTGCCAGAGCCCTTGTAAGAAAACCTGAAATCTATATATTTGATGACAGTTTTTCAGCTCTTGATTTCAAGACTGATGCTGCTTTGAGAGCAGCCCTCAAAAAGGAAATTGCAGATTCTACTGTAATAATTGTTGCACAAAGGGTTGGAACGGTTATGGATGCCGATAGAATAATAGTTTTAGATGAAGGCCGAATAGCAGGAATAGGAAAGCATAAGGATTTGCTAAGTAACTGTGAGGTGTACAGAGAGATTGTGGCATCGCAGCTTTCGGAGGAGGAGATTGCATGAGCGAAGGAAATAAAGATATAAAGAATAAACAAAGGCAAATGGGTGGTCACAGAGGTGGACCCATGGGTGGTTTTGGAATGCCTGTTGAAAAGGCAAAGAACTTTAAGGGAACATTCAAGAGACTATTGAGTTACTTGAGGCCCCATAGGGTTAATCTGATAGTGGTCTTGATTTTTGCAATACTTAGTACCATATTTACGGTATATTCTCCACAGTTAGTCAAGGAAGCAATGAACAAGCTGCAGGATGGTTACATGGCAGGGAAGGTAATAGAGCAGGTTGCAAAAGGTCAGAAAGAGGGAGTGGATGAGATAGTAAAACTTATGTCTGATACTCAAAAGAACTTTCTTGACAATATCAACAATAGCAAGCCTAATGTAGGAACGCAACCTAATGTTCAAAATAGTGGTAAAGTTAAAAGAGTAGATGCCGAAATGATTAAAATAGCTGGCCAAATTAGACAACTTCCTATGATAGATGATATTAAGGATCATACTAAAAGGGCGGATGTGATTTATAAATTAACAAAGTTACTTTCACAAATGCCTGAGGCTAAGAAGGATGGTAGCGAAGCAAACAAAATGAGCCCGGAAGAAATGAGAGATTTTCTTAAGTTGGAGATGCTATCGGAGGTTAAGGATGCTGATCGCAGGGCAGAAATTTGTGATAAGTTATTTAAATATGGCGATAAAATGGGAGCTTCTACAAGTTTAAAAAAGGATAATCAAGCCCAAAAAGATAACAGCTCCACCAGTCCCAACCTCACAGAAGAGCAAAAACAAGGAGTTATAAAGGCGATAAGGGAAACAAACGGGGAAATTGATTTTAAATATATCGGATTGCTTGCTCTTATCCTGATAGGCATATACCTGATAAGCTCAGGGTTCAGCCTTATAATGGGGCTTGTCATGTCAGGTGTTGCACAGAAAACAGTCAGGGATTTGAGAAAGGATGTTGACAATAAGCTTGCAAAGCTGCCATTAAAATATTTTGATATGCATCCACATGGGGATATACTAAGTCGTGTGACAAACGACATAGATACCATAGCTACAACCTTGCAGCAGAGCCTTACACAAATTATTACATCAGTTGTGACTATCATAGGGTATATCATAATGATGCTAACAATAAGTCCGGTACTGACCCTTATAGTTATAGGAACAATGCCTTTATATGTTATATCTACTGCACTTATTGCAAAGAAGTCACAGAAATACTTTGCAGAGCAGCAAAAGGAAATCGGTGATTTAAGCGGACACGTGGAGGAAATGTATACAGGGCATAAGATTGTTAAAGCCTTTGGCAAGGAAAAAGATTCTATAAATACGTTTTCAGAAATTAATCAGAGACTTAATAAAGCAGGATGGAAGGCACAGTTCGTATCAGGTGTAATGTTCCCCTTGATGAATTTTATCGGTAATGTGGGGTATGTGCTGATATGTATAGTGGGCGGAATATGGATTACAAAAAACAAGCTTAAGGTTGGGGATATAACTGCTTTTATTACCTACTCAAAGTCATTTACAATGCCTATTGTACAAACGGCTAACATAGCCAATGTAATCCAGTCTACAATTGCGTGTGCAGAGCGTGTGTTCCAGATCATGGATGAAGAGGAGGAGATTCCTGATTCATCTGATGCTAAAGTATTATCAATACCTAAGGGTGAAGTAAAATTTGAAAACGTGGACTTCAGTTATAAAGTGGAAGAGCCCCTTATTAATAACATGAACCTTGATGTCAAGAAGGGCGACACAATAGCAATAGTGGGACCTACCGGAGCTGGAAAAACCACTTTGGTAAACCTTTTGATGCGGTTCTATGAAATCAATTCAGGAAAAATAACTATTGATGGGGTTGATATTAGGGACATGAAACGCAGCGAATTACGTAAAATGTTCGGTATGGTTTTACAGGACACATGGTTGTTTAATGGAACAATAAAGGATAACATAGCATACGGAAAAGAAGGAGTTACAATGGAGGATGTTAAACGTGCAGCAAAGGCAGCACATGCCGACCACTTCATCCGTACCCTTCCTGAGGGCTATAACACCATATTGAATGAAGAAGCTACAAATATTTCCCAGGGACAAAAGCAGCTTCTTACTATAGCTCGTGCCATACTGGCCGATCCAACAATCCTTATTCTGGACGAAGCCACAAGCAGTGTTGATACAAGAACAGAAGTACTGATACAAAAAGCTATGGCAAACCTCATGAAAGGAAGAACAAGCTTTGTTATTGCCCACAGACTGTCTACCATACGTGATGCTGAATTGATACTTGTTATGAATAAGGGAAGCATAATTGAAATGGGTAACCATAACGAGCTTTTAGCAAAGGGCGGATTCTATGCTGATTTGTATAACAGTCAGTTTACCGGGGCCGACCTTGAAAATGAGGCTGTATAGGAACAAAATCATAAAATAAAATCCTGTTTTATTGACAGGATTTTATTTTATTCTTATAATTATTAGCATACCTAATAGTTAGGATGACAAATGATTTATGTTTGTTATTATGATATTGATCAATTCTTCCGATAATTGTGAGGTGATAATTTGGAGCGAAAAACTAATGCTGCAGCTAAACTGTTTGATGCATTCAATCAATTCAGCAAGTTAAGCAAAATGAACAGCCCTGTTAAAGGGTTAAAGACCAGTGAGATTTATACACTATTCTGTATAAAAAAACTTACAGGTGAAAAGGGTGAAGGTGTGAAAGTATCCCAAATCAGCAATATGCTGGATGTAACACCTCCTACGGTTACACAGCTTATTAATGGGCTTGAAAAGAAAGATTGTATTGAACGTCAGATAAACATTCAGGACAGGAGAGCTGTGCAAATAAGGATTACTGATAAGGGGCAGACAGCTGTAGATGCAGCATCAAATGCTTTTTATAATTATTTTCAGGGTCTTGTTGAGTTTCTTGGTGAGGAAAAAAGCAATCAGTTGTCGGACCTTTTGGTCCTTGTTCTTGAATACTCAAAAAAATATAAACCTGAATAAAGCTAAAATGGAGGAAAAATTACATGAGCATATTTACTAAATTTTCATTAAAAAACGCATCTGCAATAAGTATTCTATGCATACTTATAGTCTTTGGGGGGATTTTCTCGGCATTTTCTTTGAAGAAAGAAACAATGCCCGATATAAGCATGCCCTTTATAGGGGTGCAAACAGTCTATCGAGGTGCTGCCCCAGGGGAAGTAGAGGAACAAATAACAAAGCCTTTGGAAAGCCTTATTCAAAGTGTCAATGGGGTTAAGACAGTGAGCTCAACCTCATCGGAGCATTATTCAGTAATTATCGCTGAATTTCCGTATTCATCTGATATGGATGCTATTTCAAGCAAGGTTGAAGAGGCAATAAACGGTGCAAAGCTTCCTGACAAGGCGGATAAACCAAAGCTTATGAGGATAGATTTTGCCGCTATGCCTGTTCTCAACTTAAGCCTTTCAAACGCAAATATGTCGCCTGAGGAGCTTGGCGAAAAGGTAAGAGAAGTCATCATTCCTAAGCTTTCAGGGTTGCCCGGTGTAGGACAGGTAAGCCTTACGGGTGATTCACAGAAGGCGGTTTATATAAAACTCATTCCATCCAAGCTTAAGGAGTATGGTATAAGTGATTATAGTGCTGTAGCAAAAGCTCTTACAGAAAACAATGTTACATTTCCTGCAGGGACGATAAGCATTGAGGGAACTGTTGAGCCCATAAAGGTCATCAGCAAATTGAATACAATAGAAGACTTAAAAAATGTTATGATCCCAGTGCTTCCTAACACTCAGGATTTGATGAAATCTTCTTTTTCCGAAATGGGCAAGGGAGTAGCGGATATGGGAAAAGGAATGGCAGCATTAGGGCAGGCTGTGGAGCAGTTAGGGCAGGGGATGGCAGGAATGAACCAAGCATATGATGCACAGATAAAGCTCATTAATGCCATATCTACAACGCAGTCACAGATAGTTGATATGAAAATGCAGCTAAGTAGTGCTAAGCAGACTGCAAATAACGAGAAAGCAGATGCGAAGGTGAGGGAGGAAGCATCCAAGTTGCAAAACCAGCTTCAATATCTGATAGCCAAAGCAGAAGCTGGTTTAAAAGTAATGAATGAACAATTAAAAGATATACAGGATAAAATGTCAAAGCAGTCCAAAATGAGTCCGAAGGCTGAGGCAAAGCCTGACTTAAGTAAGAAGGATTCAAATGTCACTGAAACTGCAAATTCATCTAAAGATTTGATCCCAGCAGCTGCTATAAAGCAGGTAAAGCTAGAGGATATTGCTGAGGTTACTTTAAGCTCCGAAAAATCAACATCATACAGCAGAACAAACGGCAACCCCAGCGTCGTGATAAAGATAATGAAGACACAGGATGCAAATACTGTAGATGTTTCGGATGCTGTCAGAAAAAAGCTTGAGGACATTAAAAAGGAACTTCCGGGAACCGACACAATGATTATATTGGATCAGTCTGATTATGTTAACGAATCCATAAGCGGTATGTTAAAAGAAGGTGTTATGGGTGCCTTGTTCGCTTTTATTGTCATACTGCTGTTTTTAAAGAACTTCAGAACTACTATAATAGCATGTGTCTCCATACCATTGTCGGTACTTATGACATTGATTGTACTCAAAGTGTTTAATATGTCATTTTACAATGTTACATTAAATATACTCACCCTTGGAGGCTTGTCTGTTGCTATAGGAAGGATAGTTGACGACTCTATAGTTGTTATAGAAAATATTTACAGGCGGCTTCAGACTGAAGATATCAGAAACATAGAGCTGATAAAAATAGCAACAAAGGAAGTCTCATCTGCTATTACGTCTTCTACTTTGACAACGGTTTCTGTATTTTTACCTATTACGTTTGTTGATGGTATGGCTGGGGTCATGTTTAAACCCTTTGCAATTACCCTTGCATCGGCAATGCTTTCATCCCTTTTGGTTTCAGTTACTGTTATTCCTGTAATGTCAAAGTATTTGCTTTTGAAGTCAAAAAAGATAAAGCATTCAGAGTTTCATGAGGGTCCTCTGATGAAAAAATATGAAGGACTTCTTAACTGGTCTCTAAACCACAAGGCTGCCACCCTTTTGATTTCATTGGCCTTATTTGTTGGAAGCCTGGCATTGATCCCGCTTATCGGTACAAGTTTTATTCAGGAGCAAAAAGAGCAGTATGTAGGCATCAACATGTCTTACCCTCCCGGCACTGATTTAAAGATAGTAAATGATAAGGCATTGGAGCTGGAAAAAGTAATTTCCAATGAAAAGGGAATTGACAGGTATCAGACTACTATAGGAAGTTCCGGTGCTTCAATGGAATCCATGATGAGCGGAGGATCCAATAACATCCTGGCACATGTTGAAGAGGATGTTAATGTGGATGATGTAATTAAGTCACTTAGAAGCAAAATACCTTCAGAAGACGGCAAGGCCAAGATTACCATTAACAGTCAAAACCCTTCAAGCGGGGGAGCTGGTGCTACAAACAACATTGAGGTTGTGATAACCGGAGATGACATAGCAAAAATTAAGAATGCTGCAAGGCTCGTCACAAAGGAGATATCCGGCATTAAAGGCCTTGAAGGTGTTGTAAATAACCTAAGTGAATCAAAGCCTGAAATTGCGGTAAAGGTAGACCAGAAAAAGGCAAGTAAATTCGGAATGTCGGCAACAACTGTGGGAATGGCAGTAGCAGGACTACTAAATGACACAAAGATAACCACCATGGTAGTTGACAATAAAACCCTCGATGTCAACTTTGGACTTAAGGCGGATTCACTTAAGGATATTGATGGCATAAAGGGAGTGGAGCTGTTCCAAGGCGTTAAGCTAAGTGATGTGGCGGATGTTTCACAAGTGCCGGGTCCTGTAAGTATATTTACAGAGAATGGGAAGGAAAATGCCAAGGTTACAGGAAAGATTACAGTAAAAGATACAGGAGCAGTATCAAAAGAAGTACAGGAAAAGATCAACGAAATTGCACTGCCTGAAGGAATTGAAGTAAGAATGGGCGGTATCACTGAGATGATGGATGATACTTTCATGCAAATGGGTGTTGCAATGGTTCTGGCTGTTTTCTTGGTATTCTTTGTAATGGTAATAGCTTTGGGGTCCATTAGTGCCCCCATATCAATACTGTTTTCGCTTCCGCTTGCTGCAATAGGCGGTATGGTTGCATTGTTTGTCACCCGTCTGCCTTTAGATATGCCTTCAATGATAGGGGCACTCATGCTTATTGGTATAGTTGTTACCAATGCGATAGTCTTAATTGATAGAGTTGCTCAGAAAAGAAGAGAGGGAATGGAGGTCAGAGAAGCACTGTTGGAGGCTGGACGAGTGCGTATAAGACCTATTTTGATGACTGCAATAGCAACAATTGCAGCACTTATTCCTTTGGCATTGGGATTTTCAAAGGCATCCACAATGTCGCAGTCCCTTGCGGTCATAGTTATTGGTGGATTGACAACTTCCACCTTCCTTACCCTTGTAATAGTTCCTGTTGTTTATGAGCTTCTTGAGAAAATAAAGGGGATATTTAGCAGTAAGAAAGAAGCGATAAAAGGCTTTGAAGGCTAAAATAATGTTTTAAAAAACTTGATTTAGTGATAAAATCAATTGGTAATGTGTAAAACACTTTAAATTATAAATTTAAAGTGTTTTACCTATAATATACTATGGCATGAATGAAAAATTACTTCCGCTTTTGAGCGGGTGTTGATGAGATAAGTCAACACATAAGCGAAATTTATAGCGGAAGTTATTTTTTGATCATGATGATATTAAAAGTGCTATTAATATAAAGGCATTAACAAGGGGATAGAATGAAGCAGCAGTCTTTAGCAAAGGGTTTTGCAATACTATCGGCAGCAGGAATAATAGTTAAAATACTTTCTTTATTGTACGTACCATTTCTCATTGCAATAATAGGGGATGAGGGTTATGGAATATACGGTGCTGCAAACCAGGTTTATGTATTTGTATATGTTCTGGCCAATTCGGGCATGCCAGTGGCTATTTCCAAGCTTGTCTCGGAGCTTGTAGCCCTTGAGAATCACAAGGATGCCATACGAAGTTTCAAAATAGCAAGGTTTATAATGTTGGCTGCAGGGCTTATATTGGCTTTGACTACCTTATTGTTTGCTCACCCTTTATCAAATATGGTCAAGTTTAACAAGTCCGCATTAGCAATAATGTGGCTTGCACCTTCTATAATGATTACAGCTGTAGCTTCTGCCTATA
Organism: Pseudobacteroides sp.; assembly: GCF_036567765.1. Lineage (NCBI taxonomy): Bacteria > Bacillati > Bacillota > Clostridia > Eubacteriales > Oscillospiraceae > Pseudobacteroides > Pseudobacteroides sp. Next base: position 8,444 of record NZ_DATCTU010000039.1, on the reverse strand, counting down.
GGGGATATTTTCAGGGCAGGGGGAACATGACTCCCACAGCTGTATCTCAGATAATTGAACAGGTAATTAATGCAATTTTTACCGTGGTTTTTGCAGCGGTTTTTTTAAAGCACAGTTTGGAATGGGCTTGTGCAGGAGGTGCTATAGGAACGCTAATGGGGGCACTTAGTGCAGCATTATTTTTGGTTATATATCATAAAAAAAGGGACATGTATATAATACCAAGTTCGGATCTGACAGCTAAGGTAAAAAGGTTCAGATATGGTCAACTGGTAAGAAGAATAATATACTATAGCCTGCCAATTACATTGTGTGTTGGAATGCAATACGCAGGTAACCTTATCGATTTGTGGAATACTAAAAGCAGACTTCTTGCAGCAGGCTTGTCAGACGTCCAGGCATCGGCGGCTTATGGGTTCCTTTTAAAATATCAGCAGCTTTTGAATGCTCCAATAGCGGTAACGGTCGCACTAGCAACCGCACTGCTTCCGGCTATCTCTGCTGCTGTGGCAAGGAAAAATAGTCTAGAGGTGGAAGGAAAGGTTAATTTCGCCTTCAGAGCATGTTTTCTTATAGCATTACCTTCCGCTGTGGGCTTTTCGGTTTTAAGCATTCCCATATTCAGGCTTCTGCATTATGGTGAAGGGGAATACCTGATGAAGTATGGTTCTTTTATACTCATACTTATGGCAATTGTACAAATTCAGACGTCCATCCTTCAAGGTGCCGGAAAGCTATATGCCACTACATTTTACATGATTATTGGAATTGTGGGAAAGGTTGTGGCCAATTACTTTCTTATAGCTGTTCCGAAGATTAATATTTTAGGTGCTGTTATGGGATCCATGGTAGGGTTCCTAATTCCAATAGCCTTAAATATAGTGCTGATGAAAAGAACACTAAATGTGGGCTTTAATTCGGCTTCTATACTTAAGCCTGCATTCTCTTCCATAATAATGGGGTTAATGGTTTTTGTCTTTTATTATGGTCTAAATACTGTGCTGTTTTTTATCAGAGATTCGTACTTATTCAATGCTGTTTTATTGTTTGCTTCAATTATTGCAGGGGGGGGAGTTTATTTTACCGTTCTTGCATACATAAAAGGTCTTAACAAGGCTGATCTTGATATAATTCCTAATAAGCTTAAAAGGTTAATTCCCAAGAAAATCATGAATATTATCACACAATAAGATGACTCTAAAAGTAATATTTTAAGAAGGAATTGTATATTTTTGTGTCGAATATAATTAGAATGCATAAATCTTTTAATTCGATACAAAAATAAGTATTTTTTCTAATGTACCTATCGGTGTCTTTTACAAATATTGATTAAAAAATAAATAATAAAGAAGGTTGATATCTTGGGATTCCTAAGCAGGTTATCAAATTCTAAAAAAGGCTTTTTGGCAATATCTTTACTCACCTTACTTGCTTTGATCGGTAAAATATTTGGAGTCAGTTTGATTTTTGACATCAAGCTTTCCTTAAGCAGTGCATTTCTTTTTATAATTTTAAGATTGTTCGGCTTTAAATGGGCTGTACTATCAGCACTGATTGTGAACGGGGCTGAATTTTTAATCTCAGTCCAAATCACTGAACCTATTATGTCATTTATGGAGATTTTGGCGGTTGGGGCTGTATTTAAGCTTAAACAAAAGAATCTCATTCTCCTTGACACGTTATACTGGTTTTTAGCAGGTGCTATCGTTGCAGTCTATTCTATTATTATAGGTCATGGAAATATTAAAATCGAAATGTTGTCACCCTTCTTTATTTATTTGATTGTAGGCATATTCAATTCAATGTTGGCAGATGTGTTCTATACATATGTTCCCTATGAGAGAATCTATATGGCTGAAGGTGTCCACAGGAAACCTCCCACACTTATTGCTTTTATGGTACATCTTTCGGTTGCTGCTATATTAGGACCCTTTATGATATATCTTGCCATAAGCAGTTGGAGCTTTGAGAGAAGCATTGAAAATGACGGAAGGGAAAAGAGTCAGGAAGCAGCACAGTATGTGATAGAACAGACTAAGAATTGGACAGATGAGAATATAAGGGATCTTAAACTCAAATCAGTATTGCAGCTTGGCTATCTTGCTGAAATTATACGAGAGGATGCCAGGAACACTAATTTTAGGATAAGCCTTATAGATAAGGATTTGAATGTGAGGAGCAGCGAAAGGGTTCAGCACTATGTCAACAACAAGTATATCATTGGCCAAAAGCTGGACAGGGTTATTTACAATAAGAATAATGAGTTTTATTTATGGATTCCAGAGGAAAGAAGTATGGGATTTGGAGAAAGCAGGTGGAGTAAGGCTGCTTATGTTCATGAGGCGGATCTGTTTGGTGTGGTTGTTATAAAAATAAGCCTCTCCATGAAGTTTTACAGGAATGAGATATTTAACAATTATTTGATGCAGGCTAAAATACTCATGTTGTTTACATTCCTTGTTGCAGTTTTTATTTTGGTAATAAATAGGGTTGTCCTAAGGTTTCTATCCAAGCTGCTTCAGGTAAGTACAGGATTACCGGATAAGCTCAGATCACATGAAGGGGTTTTGTGGCCTGGAAGTAATGTTTTTGAGCTTAATGAATTAACAGTCAATTTTATTGCCATGTCGGATGAGCTTAGGGGCATGATAACGGAGTATAAGACCATGTATAACAAGCTGGAGCAGAAAACTGTACTCCTTGTAGAATCCGAACAGAAGCTCCATGAACTTGCATACTATGATGTTCTTACAGGATTACCCAATAGATCTAATTTTAACGATTACCTTAAAAACCTTTTGGATGTCATAGGGAAACAGGAAAGAATAGGGTGCTGCCCAGTTGCTGTATTGCTTATAGACCTTGACAGGTTCAAACAAGTTAATGATACCCTAGGTCATTTTACAGGAGATTTACTGCTGAAATGCGTAAGTGAGAGGCTAAATGGGATTCTTGGCAAATACCCGGGAAATAACAGGTTTATTGCTAGAATCGGCGGTGATGAATTCGTTGTTATTTTAAATAATATGAATGACAGTAAAATAAAGCAAATTGCCGAGGATATAATAGCTGAGATTAAAAAACCTGTTGATTTAGACGGTCAGGATGTATATATTGGTGCAAGTTTGGGAATAAGTGTTTTTCCGGATGATGGGGATAACATGGTTGAGATTGTTAAGTATGCAGATGTATCAATGTATGCTTCAAAAGAATCTGGAGGAAATACATACAGGTTTTATTCAAGCATAAGCAATTTCGGTATACCTAATAAAATGAAGCTGGAGCATGGAATGCATAAAGCATTGGAAAAGGGGGAATTTTTGCTTTTCTACCAGCCGAAGATAAGTGCAAAATCAGGGGAAGTTACAGGTGCCGAAGCTTTGATTCGATGGAATCATCCTGAAGATGGTATGATTATGCCTGATCAGTTTATTGCTCTTGCTGAAGAGTCAGGCCTCATTGTTCCTATTGGCGAATGGGCTCTAAGGAAAGCATGTGTGCAGCTAATGGAGTGGAGAGATAAAGGATATCCGGTAAGACGTGTATCGGTGAATTGTTCGATACTTCAATTTCAGCAGGCTGATATGCATAAACTTGTAAATAAGGTTTTGGAACAGACAGCACTAAGACCGGAATGTTTGGAGCTTGAGATAACTGAGAGCATGATTATGAAGGATCCGGAAAGAATTATCAACCAGCTTTTAAAAATCAGGAGTTCCGGAGTAAGCGTAGCAATTGATGATTTTGGTAAAGGATACTCATCGCTGTCGGCACTTAAGGATCTTCCGGTTTCATGCCTTAAAATAGACAAATCCTTTATAAATAATATTCCCAATGATAAGCACAATGCAGCTGTGGTAGAAGCTATAATAAAGTTGGCACATAATATCGGTCTTGGAGTTGTTGCAGAAGGTGTTGAAACTTTGGATAATGTTAACGCATTAAAAGCCTTAGGGTGCGATGAGTTCCAGGGTTACTACTTTGAAAGGCCTATTCCTGCAGAAAGTTTTGTCCAATTCATGAAGGAAGTGCGAAACAAGAACTGGCAAAGGAGTAATATCAATGAGAATGTTCTTTTATAAAATTACTGCAATACTTTTGTGTGTTATTATGTTTTCCTCCTGCAGCAAAAAGGAAATAACAGCTCCGGATGACAAATTTAATAATATTGATAGAGTAGGCATGGAACAGGATAATGATAAAGTCCGGTCATCCGGCACCAATAAATTAGTAATTTGGGGGCATGATCCGGTTTGGGATATGCTTAAAGAACCTGTGAAAAAGAAATTTTCAAATCTAGAGCTGGAAATTGTTGATTCAGGCGGGGATATTACCAATGATTTTATGAATAGAGCTGCAGCCGGTAATGTACCTGACGTGGTTTTACTGAAGGCAGAATTTAAAAGTATGGGCAAGTTTCACTATGTAGATGTACTGGATGATTTATTTAAGCCTCCGTATAATGCAGAAGAAATTATAGGATGCTTTACCGAAACTCAATTGAGTTTTGTTAGATCACCTGACGGGAAAAAGCTTAACGGGCTTCCAATGATGCAGCATCCCAGTGTTGCTTATTATCGCAAGGATATCCTTGAGAAGTACGGTTTTCCCACCGATCCGGATGAATTGGGGAAATTCATGGAACAGCCTGGAAACTGGATTGAAATAGGAAAGGAACTGAAAAAAAATGACCATTGGATTGCACAGTGGTATACTGAACCGATGGACATATTTTATAGAAACAGGGGGTTCTATGATATTAGCTTTAAATACTTAAGAAATAATCCGGATGCTGCAAAGGTGCTATACGCAACTAGGGCTGTGAAGGAAAATGAACTGGCATCGTCATTGGGAATATGGGAAAACTCAGGCCAGGAGGCCATAAGAAGCGGTAAGATGGCAATGGTCTACCTTGGTTGCTGGGGGGAGGAGAAGCTGAAACAATGGGCTCCTGATACGAAAGGATTATGGAGGGTTACAAAATTACCTTTTGGAGCCAATGCCTTTGACGGATTTCATGTTTTAGGAATACCAAAGGACAGCAAGTTTAAGAAAGAAGCCTGGGAAATTATAAAAATGGCAGTAGAAACCCAGAAAAAAGTTATTGAAAGTAAAATAAATGAAAAAAGTGATTTTTTGGGTGGACAGCAGGCGGAAAAGCTTTATAGCGAGTTAAGAAAAAAGCTTCCAGAGGTCTATTTTACACCTCTGGAGTCAAAACTGGAGGGGATATTTAACATTGAGGTACAGAATTATTATGGGTTCGCATACAACGATATGGATGACTTTGAAGCGGCAAAGTATATAGAGGAAAGAATATATGAGACATATAGAAAAGAACTTAATATACTGAAAAATTATGTAGCCAACCGGAGATAAAATAAAAGGGCAGTCGCACTAATTAATGATATGCGACAGCCCTTTCTGATTTACCATTACTTTGAGTTTATTTCTTTTTGGATCCTATCAGCATCCTCTTTAAGACCAAGATTTGTGTACATCTGGGAAATAAGCTGCTTATAATATACATTATCGCCAGCCTTCTTCTCAGCTTTTTTCATAAGTGATTTTGCATCATCTGTTTGCTGCTTCTTATAAAGCCCTTCTGCTTTATTGATAGAGTATTCTACGTTCTCGGGGCTTACATCCAGGCCTATATCATTCATTTCTATAACCTTATCCCAGTCTCCCAGCTTTTTATAACATTCCGATGCTTTTTGAAGGAACAATTCAAATTTTGTTTTGTCATAGGCTTGCTTATAGCTTACAGATGCACCTTTCAAATCGTTGCTTTTAAACTGCCTGTACGCTTTAAAGGAGGGATCGATTATTTCTATTGGGATTGATTTTTTTACTTCCTCAAGCCATGTATTAAGCTTGTCTGATTCTCCGAATTTTTGCATCAATAGAATGTTTTTGTATTCATTCTCGCGGTGATATGACGTCACAATCTTTTCTAAATATACTATATCATAACCGGACATGTTCTTTACCGGAGGTATAAGGGTACCTGGTGAAGCATTGAACACAGCCTGATCAAATTCCTTACTGTAGATGCCTCCGGTTATATTTTGCATTGATCCGCCTGTTGATTTTGATTCTTCATCTTCTGATTTTTCTTTTGCCACAGCTGCAAAGTCCTCGCCGTTTTTCAGCCTGGTATAGATGTCATTGGCTATTTTTAAGGCCTCGGCATCACCACGCTCTTTAGCGGATATGTGAATTCTTTTGCCGGAAGCCAAGGTGCTGTCCTGCTTGTGCTTTGTAAATTTCTCATTAAATTCCGAATCAGAAATGCTAACCCCATACTTATTTGCTATGCTGGAAAAATATTTTAATCTTTTTAGATAAAATTCGGTATTTTTATAAACCTCTTCTTCAGATTTAAAGCCCATACCTTCCATATAAGCCTTAAGCCCACCCTGAGAAGCATAGGCTAAATCGATATACTTCTTTATATAATCATCCACTTCAACTTTTGTAACCTGTACATCCGCCTTGTTATTTATAAAATCCTCAATAATAACTCTTTTTATAACTTCATCAAGAAGCATGTCGTTTCTTTCTTCATCAGTTTTATAAAGCATTTCGGCATTTCTGCTCCATTTTTCAAAAAACTTGTTTCTTTCTTCTGTAAAAATATCCTGGCTAACAAACTTGCCATTGATTTTTAGAGCTTGATAACCAAAGCCCTCGGGATCTTCTTTATTGGTACTGACTTCGGTTTTCTTGGTTGATGATGAAGATGAAAAATAAACAGCAGCTCCTATAGATAAAATAACTATAACTGATATAGCTATAATAAGAATGCTTGTCTTTTTACCATTCATAAAAAAACTCCTCCTGTTAGTTTACAAAAAAGCTATGTAAACTTATTATCATTTTTGACCCTGATAATATTATACTATTATATTTTTCAACATGTTTCAACAGATTATTGTATTTATGCTTTATGCTTTATGCTTTGTTAACTTTTTTACTCCCAAATTTATGTTGAAGTACTTATTTATTAACAATTTACGATTATTTATAAGGAGCTTTGTTTTTTAAAAAGATTGTTTTTGTTGAAATTGAAACAGTACGAAAGTCGCATGGTTATGATAACGGATATCCTTTTTATGTTAATATCAACACTATCCACAAAATAAATAATCAATAGCTTTAAAAAATGTGAAATTTTATTTATGAAACTGATACTCAAAATTAACCAATTGCTAACAGTTCCTAAGCTTAGAGGTTGCATATTAGTCTAATAATAAAAACAACTCCTTCATTAGTAGTTGTAAATACCGAAGGTATTATTGCGGTAGCACGCAAAATTTTTATGAAATTTTTGCGGCAAATAGCATTAAGATTTCGGTGACTAATGGTTGTATATGTGCTATATTGTAAAATATAAAAATGATTAAAGATAATATATATTGTTTCAAAAAATATTGTGCTCATATAGGATATGTGTTAATATTGGGAAAAAAGGGTAATCCCGTCCCGATAAAATGTTAGTGGATTTTATTTAGAAGGTATACTTTGCTTAAAAACCAGGTATCATTCTGTACAATCAGATTTGATATAGAGCAGTTGAAAGCAGCACTTCAATATTGGCTCGAGACAAAATTTGAAGTTGGTGCAAAACTTTAATTACAATAGAAGAATAGGAGGTCGTTGAATATGACAAATGTTGGATTTGATGAAATTAAGCAAGAAGACTTGCAGTTGATAAATGGTGGAGGAGATCCATATGCTATAGTGGGTGGAATTATTGGTATAGCGGGTGGTATTGCTAAGAAAAATCCATATACTGTTGCAGCTGGGGTTGTAGCTATTGCAAAAGGTACGGATTTTGTACCAAGTTATATGAAAGCAATAGAGAAAATTGACGGACCTGTGTATGTAATTGGACCATAATTCATATATGAAATTATATATTTAATTATGAAAATTCAAGATTAGTTTAGGCTAATAAAGACTGTTAGAAATTAAATTAAGATAATATTTTAACAGTCTTTTAGCTATAATAACTTTGATTCAGTTAATCCTTTGACGACTCTAAAAATTATGTTTAGGGAATTTCAAGAAGAATAAGTATAGTTTCGAAAAGTAACTGGTAATTGGCTTGAGAACAAAAATTCAGGTTTGATTTATAAAAAACAAGGTCAAAAACCTTACTGAACTTTGAAAAAAGTATATTGTTACGACAGAGCAAATAAAAAAGGGCATAGCAAACAAGCCCTCTTCGGGGCTTTGAAAAAATTACTTAAGCCGCTTGCTCAAGGAATTTGTAAAGGCTAAACTTCTCATGTTTGATCCAAGCATCCAAATGGACGTTGATTGCAGCAAACGTAGCAAGAGCAAATCTTAAGCGATTGCTCTGAGAATTATAGCTTTCAACACAATAGTCCTCAAAGATTCTTTTAAATGAACGCTCTACGGAAGATCTTCGTTTA
>NZ_DATCTU010000038.1 GCF_036567765.1 Pseudobacteroides sp. | reverse complement strand
AACTGTATGACAAAAGAAATAAAGATGAACTCAAGCAAGTATCAAAAAAACTTGATACTATAACGGATGCAGTAGCTACTACAATGGAAAATATAACAGAATTAAAAAATACAGTTGAAAAACAGGATGTAGAAATAAGGGTGATAAAGGGCGGTAAATAAACCGCCTTTAAAAAATAATAGATTTAGTTATTCTATTAGGGGACTTTGATGAGGAAACAGGGACGGTATACTTGAGGGCAAGGTATTATAACCCAGGTATTGGTAGGTTTATTACAGAAGAGAGTGTAAGGGGTAAAGACAATGATCCACTGAGTTTAAACCTATATACATATTGCCATAATGACCCGATTAATTATGCCGTTCCAACCGGACATGTTATTGATACTGTTGCTGATGTAGTATCCCTAGGTGTTGATGTATATGATATCATAAAAGATCCAAAAGATCTGGGGAATTGGGGTTCGTTAGTAGCAGATGGCGTTTGTACCGTTATCCCATTTGCTTCAGGTGGAGGAGTAATAGTTAAAAATTCAGATAAAGTTGTTAGCACAATTAAAGCTGCAGGTGGAAAAATAGCTGATGGAGCCAAATGGCTTGGTGGAAAGATAAGCGACGGAGCTAAAAAAGTTGGAGATTTCTTTGGAGGACTCTTTAAAAAGGGAACGGATAAAAATAGTTCTGGAATGAAAAAAGTTAATTTACAATTGTTTGCAAAAAAGTTCCCTGAAGGTTTCATGAGTGGTAAAGATACTGTTAAGTTTTTAAAGAAAGAAGGTTTTACTGAGGTAAGTCAGAACGGAAGCCATGTAAAGTTAAATGGTCCTAATGGTGAAGTTGTAATTGTTCCAGTACACGGAAATAGGGACTTGCCAAAAGGAACACTGAATAGTATTAAAAAACAAGCAGGATATTAATTAAAGCACTTTGGGAGGTGTTTATGAGAAGATTTAAATTTTACGCAGTATTTGATTATGCTGAAGATGGTATATCAATAAGTTTTCCCGACTTGCCTGGTTGTTTATCTTGTGGGTATTCCACAGAGGAAGCTATCCAAATGGCTAAGGAAGCTTTACAGTTATATTTAAAAGATATGAATGAAAAAAATATTCCTCAACCAAGTAATAAAGATTTTATAGAAAATAATTTAAAAACAAATCAAAAAATTTACTGCATAGAAGCATAATTAAATTGTAGAGAACCCAGAACCCAATCTTGAGGGACAAAAAAATTAATTTAATGTAATACTTAGCCAAATTTAGTTTGCATTATTAACAAAATAATGGACTATTAAACTATTAAAACCAAAGATGCCATAAGCACAAGTTAAAACCTTCTTATGGCATCTTATTATCTTATTTGTTGATCACCCGATTTAGAGGGACAAAAACAGCAATTAAAATGTTGATTTATGATTTATAATTTAAACTGGATTCTTCCGCAATTTTGGATATATTATATTGAATATTGCTTCCATGAACGATTTATTTGAGGGCAAGATACTATAATTCTGGTAGTAGTAGATTTATTATAGAGAATAGCTACTGGGTAAAGATAATGATCCCATTAAGTTTGAATCTGTATACTTATTGTAAAAATCATCCAATCAACATGATTGATTCATCCGAGCATTTTGCATTTCTGGCACCATTAATTGCTACAGTCTGAAGCTTTGACATCATTGAAGGGCTTTACGTTTTTGCTGATTACAGAAAGTTTTTTTGTCTTAATCAACACTGAAAGATACTCTGCCCTTGTAATATTGGCATCGGGTTTAATTGAATAACCACCGTTTGCAGCATATCCCTTAATGTAGCTCTTGTCGGCCAGAAATTGAATCTGGTTCTGAGCCCAATGCCCATTGAGGTCATTAAAAACGGTAACTTGCTTAGCTTGTCCTGTTTTACTGTCAGTACTGTTGTCGTCAGCAAACGCAAAGGTACTGAAGAAGATCTGGACAAGGTACACCATGACTAATAAAACTACTGGTAACTTCTTTTGTTTCATCTTATACCCTCCTATAAAAATTAATTTAGGAAATACATTTGCCTTTATATATCTATTTAGGCAAATTCCAGTATAATTACATGCAGAATGGGTGAAAAAGACAATACTTTCAATGAAGCATCAGTAATTTATTTAGAACCTCAACAAGTTTTTCTCACTGATTTGTAAATAATTAAAGGAGCCAAAACCACAATAATTACTGCACCGCATGCTATAAAACCCGCGTTTGCACCAAAGTGCTCCGTGATTGTTCCAGCATAGAGATTTCCCAGCGGTGTTGTTCCTGCAAAAACCAATGAATACACGCTCATCACTCTTCCGCGGTACTCATCCTTTGAATTAAGCTGCATGGTAGAATTTGCAGTAGAACTGAATGAAACGAAGCTAAGACCTGACAAGGCAAGACATATTCCGGTCAGTATGTAGTTTCTCATAAAGCCTGTAACGATGAGGAAAACTCCAACTGCTAAAGGCATGATGTACAGTATAAAATTAATAAGCTTTTTAGTGTCCGACTTACTTGTTGTGGCAACAAACATTGCTCCAACAAATGAGCCTATTCCCATAAACGACATGAGAAAACCGAAACCTGCTTCCTGCTGTTTTAAAATTTCTTTAGCAAATACAGGAACGAGAACACTGAAATTCATCCCGAAAATACCTATTACAGTCATGGTAAGAATGGTATTAAAAAGGATCTTTGAATTATAAATATATTTTAGACCATCTTTAATATTGCTTACTATCTTATGGGTTTTCATTGGCTCCTTATGTGTTTCCATGGGCCTAATAAACATAAGGCTTACAACAACAGCTGTAAAGCTTAGTGCATTTGCAAAAAAACAAACTGAAATTCCTGCATACCCCATTACTATACCGGCCAGTGCAGGACCTATAATCCTGGCTATATTAAAAACAGAAGAGTTAAGGGCAACTGCATTCATCAAATCATCCCGTCCTACCAGCTCGATAACAAAGGATTGACGTGTCGGCATATCCAGAGTGTTTACAAAACCTAACAGAGTTGCCATTACAAGTATGTGCCAAAACTGTATGGTTTCTGTCCATACCAGCAATGCCAGCAAAAGAGTTATAACCATCGATGCAGTCTGGGTAAAAATAAGAATTTTTCTCTTGGAAAACCTGTCAATTAAAACCCCCGCAAATAATGAAAATAGAAGCATCGGAGTAAATTGAAGAGTACCGATAAGACTCAATAAAAACGCAGACTCGGTTAGTTTATAAGCAAGCCAGGGCTGTGCAACATTCTGCATCCATGTCCCAATAAGAGAAATACACATCCCTAACCAGTAGTACCTGAAATTTTTATGCTTTAATGCAGAAAAAGGATTACTATATTTAATCCTCATTAAATCATACTCCTTTGACTGTGGATTAAAACTGTATTACTTCATATCTTACCAAAGCAGCATTCTTTTGTAAAACCATGTTATGGCTGGATGTTCCAAATTATAAATATAATTCGTTTACAAAAATATATTTTTACTAAAATATGTTAAACACTATTAAGTTTGTGTTATAATTTCTAGTATTAATTTTGCAACTATATTAAAATTTATTATAGAATTATCACTATTAAACATAAATGTATTTTAAATGGGCTGAAAGGTATTAAAATAATGAAAAAAAGAGTGGCTACAATACTTGCAGTTGCATTAACGGCAATAATCCTTCTCTTGGTATTGTGCATCAATGTATTGCAGTGGGAACAGGTAAAGTATGTTGACGTTGAAGGTTATTTGGCAGAAGACGGGACACCAGATTTTATAAAAGATATAAAGCTAAGAATGGTTTGTGATGAGAAGGTTAAGGCTGGCAGTATAATATCAAAAGCATATGGATTTAAAAAGCTTCCGGCAAATATATCTAAATATATCGGTGAACCTCTTTATATAAACTGTGTGACAAAATATCAATCAGCAAGCATTACAATAAAATATAATCCGCTAAAAATTGATGGATTTGATATAAATAGGCTTACTGTACTGAGATATGATGATGAAATTAAGAAATTTCAAGTTCTTAGGACTATTCTCAATAGAGATAATAATTCATTGGAGTTTCAAACCTTGCATTTGGGGGAATTCGTACTGGTTGAAAACAAAGGTGATTTACACATCGGTGAATACATAAACGAGAGTACAGAAAAGTCAGATACTGCAGGCAAAAAAACATATTCCACTAATATTGTTTATGATGCAGTAATCTACGGAGGAACATCGGCAGGGGTTATAGCTGCATGTAAAGCAGCAAGGCTCGGATTATCCGTAATACTCGTGTCTAAAGACGCCCATCTTGGGGGAATGAGTGCCTCAGGGCTTAGTTTGACGGATGTTAAGGACGTTGATGCGATTGGAGGCATGGCGGAGGAATATTATTTAAGGGGTATAATCTATTATTTTAAAAAATTCAAATCTTTTGGCGGATATGATGAGAAAACAAGAAAAGAATTGGCAAGAATCAATAAATATAGAACTTTTGAGCCCCATGCAGCGGAAAACATATTCAATGAATTGCTTAAAGAGGAAAATGTCACCGTATTATACGGGAGACTCGATCTTAGTAATGGTGTTGAGGTCCATAATAAAAATATAAAATCAATAAGGACTGAAGCGGGGGATGTAATAAGAGGCAGAACATTTATCGATGCTTCATATGAGGGTGACTTGATGGCAAAAGCCGGAGTATCCTATACCGTTGGCCGTGAGGACAATAGTACATACGGTGAGAGATATAACGGCATCCAGTATCAAACCGCATACTCTAGCCAACAACTGCCCCCCGGCATTGATCCCTATATTGACAAGTATAAGCCGGAGCTGGGATTTATAAATGGAATTAAGGAGCTGTATAATGAGGAAGGTACTGGAGATAAGGGAATACAGGCTTATTGCTTTAGGATGTGTCTCACTGATAATATTTCAAACATGGTCGACTACAGGGACTACAACAATGACGGCATAAGGGATCATATAGAGCCGCCGCCAAATTACAATAAAGATGATTATGAGCTTTTATTCAGATACATAGAGGCCGAGAAAAACGGGAGGCTTAGTAAAAGTAATTTCGATAAAGGGTTAAACACGTTCTTTTGCCTTGACACATTGCCCAATGATAAAATAGATGCCAATAATTGCGGACCGGTTTCAACCGACTACATCGGATTTAATTATTCATATCCCGAAGCAGGTTATGGATTAAGAGAGGCAATTATAAAAAGGCATGAGGATTATCAGAGAGGGTTTTTATGGACTCTTCAATTTTCCAAAGATTCTAGAATTCCGGATTATATAAAAAATTTCTATAAAAAATACGGGCTTGCAAAAGATGAATTTGCAGACAATGACAATTGGCCGTACCAGCTTTATATAAGAGAAGCTCGAAGGATGGTTTCAGATTATGTTATGACAGAATATAACTGTTTTGGAACAAAAGTTGCTCCGGACAGTATCGGTCTTGCATCATATCCAATGGATTCACACAATGTCCAGAGATATGTCTATACTCATAATTATGTAAAGTATGTTCAAAACGAAGGCTGTCTTTTTATGGATGACTTATCCGAACCACGTTGGCCTATAAGCTATAGGTCTTTAGTACCTAAAAAGAATGAATGCACAAACCTGATTGTTCCTGTAGCTGTGTCAGCTTCCCATGCAGCCTACGGATCAATCAGGATGGAACCTACTTTTATGATTATGGCCGAATCGGCTGCCACAGCTGCTAAAATTGCCATACAAGATTTTTGCTCTGTTCAGAATGTTTCTTATGAGAAACTCAAAAAAGAATTGATAGCTGCCGGACAAATTTTGTGGTAGGAATGCTTACTGCTCGTATAGTACAAAATACCTAATTAAAAATGATGCTTTAAACCGTCCTGTTTTGCCTCAATATACTACATAACCGGAAATAAAAGAATGATATCATAGAATTATAGAATAAGTTAGAACTATAAAGCTATATAGTTTTAGTGTTTAAAGAGGGATTTTATGATGTGTTCTGTAAAAGTTGATTTTGTTGAGTATCCCCAGTGGTATAGCATTGAAAAGGAAACCGGTAAAACAATTGATAAATTGACAAATACCAAAGAGCTTGCTTTTTATTTGAAAAATTCCAATGAATTTATAAGGCGGCTGGCAATATTAAGAATTAACCATCTTAAGCTTAAGGATTCCATTAATGTTCTCATGGAAGTTATGGATGATTTGTTGGAAAGCGATATAAATAAGGAATTAGCTGCATGGACAATCAAATCAATAATAAGCAAATGGGGACTTGAACTCTTTATAAACCATAGGATTCTCAATAAGTACACCGGTAATGAGAAAACACTTGGTATTATGAGTCTTAAAATTGAGGATAAATGGTCTGACTCGTTAAAATTTGAATTTAGTGAAACATTTCTAAAGGACGAGCTGGAATCCGATACCGAGAACCTGAGACAAAATGAAGACTTGCAGCTTGAATTCAACTTTTCACCAAAGGAATGGTTTTTGGTATTGTCAGAGCAAATAGCAAAAAACATCAGAGATAACTGGATGAGAGTTCCGGGCATAGTTGTAAGGCTTTTAAGAAAATTGGCCGCATTAATTATTCCCATTTTGATTATATTGCCTGTTAAAGCTGTTTTTAGAGGATTTAATCGGCTAATTCAAGTGATAAAAAATAAGAGCCGAAGTAAAAATTATACCAATCACTCCAAAAATAAAACCGATTCAGACTTTTCGATTAATTTACTTGACAGCACTGCTGCACGAAAACCATACAGGGATATACGGGATCAAAAAGCCGGTTTTATGGAATTGATGAAAAACGCAGCCTTTAATGTGGTATATGTAATTTTAACTCCATTAAGGTTGGTCTTAAGATATAGGAAATGGGAATTGGCAGTATTGGTGCTGCTGTATTTGTTTTTTACCTACACATACCCAGGAAGAGTCTTTGTTCATAAATACACAGGCATGGATCTTCAGGAAAAACAAAGTCAGGTTTTAAAGTACTCAAAGACAGCTGTTAATAACATGGTGTTCAAAGCTGAAGGTATTTTTAAATCACTCTATAATTCAGTAATAATCGCTTCACCTGAACCTGCTCAGGTCATTGAAAAGACGCCTGTTCCACACTCCCAAAGCAAACAGTTGAAATTTATTGTAACAGCGAAAAAAGGGCTGAACTTAAGACAAGCCCCTGACTCCACCTCAAATAAACCTGCTATAGGCTTGCTCAAATATAACTCTACTGTAGTATATTTAAATAAATCCCAAACTGACAAAAACGGTGTAAAGTGGTATTTGATAAAAGCAACTAATGGAAAACAAGGGTGGGCGTCCTCAAAGTATCTTAAGGAAATAAGGAGTGACATGTGATGCCTGATACAAGACAAAGCAGCGAAAGAGCTGAGTTTGCATTACAGCTTTTACTAAAATTACAAGAGGCTTTAAAAGAGCTTTCTGATATTTCAATGGAAATAGAAAAAAATTCAGACTCTTTTTACAAAGACTATTTTAAGAACAATGTATCTTCAATTAAAGAGGATATGGACAGCTATATTTCGAATAATGAAAAAGTCAAAAATCTGAAGCTGGAAGTAACAGCTATGGTAAATGACTGGTTTAGTTTTATAAAGGACGAAAATGAAGTAAAGAGCCTAACTTTTCCGGTAAAACTGTATTTAAAAAGAAAGAAGCTTAGGAACTCAATTAAAAACATCAATGCATCAATCTCAAACATAAGTATTGAAAATCGCTTTATTAAAGAAAAATTAATAAGCTGGGAGCATGACCTTGGTATTGAATGTATTAAAGCTATTAAGACAGGCAGGGAATTTAGCCATTATGAAAAATTGTTAAAAATTAAAAGACAAATATTGGATGAGCTCAAATATATTCTGCCTACTATCGAAGGAGTATGTCCCCTCGAGCTTGATCTAAATAACATAAGCCAGTTTATTGAAAAATTTAGAGGCGAGATTGTTCAGCAATCCAATAATGCACCAATACGATAACATGAGTAAATCAAGGGGTAAGGAGAGGCATAGTAAATATGCAGTCTCTTTACCCCTTGATACTTTTTATTTACAATTATTTTTAAATTAATAAAACCTTTTTAATGATTTTTACTCTATAAATTTGAAAGGTACCTTAATATTGTGAAAAATAACTATCCTATAAGGAAAATTTAGCTTATAATGGATATAAAGTAACTTCTTGATATCTATAAAAAGGCTTAAATGCGGCAATGAGTGATAAAAGAGTTGTAAATAATTTATATGAAATAGAGAAAAAAGGTATTTGCGTTAAAGTGAGGTGCTAAGATATGAACTGGAAAAGCACAAAGATTTCTAAACCGGATTTGGAAAAGCTTAGGGCTGGAAAGTTAGAGCAAGAGGATAAAAATAAAAAAAAGAAGGTTTTGTCAAAAGGAAGCAATAACGGCAAAAAGTCAAAAAGCCCTAAAAATAAAAATCAGGCAGCTAAAAATGTGTGTACTTCAGGCGACCCTGTAAATGTTGTAACAGGGAGCTTTTATATAGATGCAACAGACCTCTATATCGAAGACAGAGGAATAAATCTTGAGGTAAAAAGAAAATACAACTCTACTGATGAATCTGTAGGTCCTATGGGAAAAGGCTGGACCTTTGAAGTTGAAAGCAGGATTGAACGACGTGGAGATGAGTTAACCCTTGTTTATCCAGACGGAAGTGTTAAGGAATATGAGAAAAAAGAGGGCATTTGGATAAATGTTAGCGATGATGATGAGTCTGATAAGCTTACTGAGCTTGATGCTGGTGAGTTTTTATTAAACAATATAGATAAAAAGACATTTAAATTCGATAAAAATGGGAAGCTTATATCAATTTCAGACAAAAATAATAATACATTAAAGGTATCTTACAACCACAAAGGTGAAATTGATACATTAATAACTCCTGGCGGAAAAATAATAACCTTAACAAGTAGCTCCGGTAAAATACTTCAGATTACAGACAATATAGGCAGAACGGTTAAATACAAATATGCCGGTGATAACCTTACAGAAGTTACCCTTCCGAATGGTGGCACTGTAAAATACACTTATGAGGCTGGGTGGATTACAACAGTTACTGACCAGAACGGCGTTACATATGTTAAAAATGAATATGATGAAAAAGGTCGTGTAACAAAGCAGTTTGATAAGAATGGGAATATCACTGAAATAATATATAATGAAGATGATAAAGAGAACGTCTTTATTTTTCATGCAACAAACGTGATTGAGAGATACAGATATAATGAACAAAACCTTTTATCCGAGAGGGTTTATCCCGATGGCACTGCTGAAATATACACATATGACATATATGGAAATAAGAACTCAGTGACAGATCGTTTGGGAAGGACAACAGAATATGTGTATGATAAAGACGGATATCTGCTAGAAAAGATATACCCCAACGATTATATAATCTCAAACTATTACGACAGCTTTGGAAATCTTATAAAGACCACAACCTCAGGCGGTTCAGAGACATTATATTTATATGATCCTTATGGAAACATCATCGAAGAACAGGTTCGCATTGACGACGATGTATATTCTATAACCTGTTATTCTTATGATGAGTATGGAAGGCTTACTGAAAGGGTTGACCCGGAAGGCAATCTAACAGAATTTGAATATAAGGACCACCATACTGATAAGCCTACCTTAATAAGAGATGCTGAAGGCAATGCATTTAAATATAAATATGACAAAGCGGGAAGAATGGTCTCTATTACCACATCCTACGGTACAGTAGAGTACACATATAACACAATAAATAAGATAACTAAAAAAGTTGATGCACTGGGTAATGTTACCCTAATGGAATATGATCTGATGGGAAACCTTGTAAAGAAAATACTCCCAGATAGCAAGGATACCGGGATCGGATATGAATTTTACTATGATGACATGGATAGGCTTGTTAAAACCATAGATCCGTTAAAGAATGTAATGGCATTAAAGTATGATATCCATGGAAATGTGGTTAAAGAAATCAACCCAAACTTTTACAATAAAGACACCAGCGATGGAATTGGTATAGAGTATCAATATGATCAAAGCCAGAGAAGGGTGAAAGAACTCTATCCTACAGGGGGAGTTGGAAGGACAAAGTACGATCCTGCAGGGAATATTATAAAAACTATTGAACCTGGAAAATATGATTCTTATACCGACGATGGATCAGGAAGCGAATATGAATATGATGAGCTTAACAGGCTTACACTTATCAGGGATCCTGAGGGTAATACGGTGAAAACCTTTGAATACGATGGTGACGGCAGACTGGTTAAAGAAGTTAACGCTAAGGGTTACGCGACCATTTATAAATATAATACAGCAGGGTGGCTTCTTGAGAAGAGGGTCCCTGTTGATGAAAAAGACTCAAAGGAACAATATAATATAACCCTGTACAGCTATGATAAATCAGGCAGGAGAACAGAAGAGAAGGTATCTCGGGAATATGTGGATGATAAGAAATATCCTGAAGAGTGGAATACCATCAGCTATATTTATGACAAAAACAATCGTATAGTTGGGGTTTCAGACTCCACTGGAGCAAGAATTCAATATTCCTATGACTGCCTTGGCAACAGAACCACTGAGATAATAAAAATAAACGATAAAAAGAGTAAGATAATAAGATACAGATACAATAGTGTAGGATTATTGGAAAAGAAGACTGAAGAAATAGATGGGGACGATCTTGTTGAAAAGGTAGATGGAAAGGCTATTTCCCATACTCTTTACAATTATGACGGTAACTATAACCTAATCAGTGTTACAACTCCCCTTGGTTATAAGACTCTGCTAAGCTATGATAAGGCAGGTAGGATCACAGAAGTCAGTAAGCTTTTAGGTAAAAATGAAGCTAGAACCACTGCCTATGAATACGATAAAGCAGGTAACATTATAAGAGAAACAGACTGTAATGGCAATTCAATAAAGTATGAATACGACAGTATGAACAGGAGGATCAGAGTTACTGACAAGGAAGGCGGTATCACAAGGCTGTTTTATGATGATTCAGGCAATATCATTAAGCGTGTATCACCTAAAAACTATGATCCTAAAACAGATGACGGAATAGGCATGTCCTTCACATATGACAGCCTCAATAGGCTGACAGAGGTAGTTGACGCTCTTGGTAACGTTGTTGAAAAGAGAAAATTCAACGGTACGGGCGAGCTTGTTGAGAAAATGGATGCTACAATGCACTCTGCGGAATACAAATATGATATCGGCGGAAGAATAAAAGAAATATCGACACCTGGTGCAAAACAAAGGGGAATTGCAGCACAGGAGTATACTTATGATGCAATGGGTAATATAACAGGAATTAAAGATGGCCAGGGTAACCTAACTCAGCACAAGCTTGATATTTGGGGCAGGGTCACTGAAGTTGAGAAGGCTGACGGAAGCATTGAAAAGTACATCTATGACCACGCTGGAAATATTATAAGTGCTACAGACGGAAACGGAAACACTACCGAATATATATTTAATAGCTTAAATAAGCTTTCCCAGATTGTGGATCCTGCAGGAGATGTTATCTCCTTCAAATATGATCTGCAGGGAAGATTAACTCGCAAGGTCGATAGGAACAGAAAGATAAGTGAATTTATATATAACCAGGATGACAGCATTATATTAAAAAGGGATATGGCATCAGGATATCGGGAAGAGTATGCCTACAATCTGGATGGAAGCCTGAAGGCTGCTGTAAATGGTGCTGTTAACTATTACTATGAGTATACTTCGGACTTGAAATTAAAATCCAAGAGGTTAAACGGAAAGGCTATCCTAAATTACAGATATGACAAGGACGGCAACTTAGTTGAACTCAAAGACATCTCAGGAAAACTGACAACTTATAAGTATGATGAACTTGGAAGACTTTCAGAGGTATGGGATGCAGCACAAAAGGAAGCTCAATATACCTACAATCTTGATAACACTATAGCTTCAATATGTTACGGTAATGGTACAACAATAGAATACAGCTATGATGAGGATAAAAACGTAATATCCATTATATCAAGGAACAAGGCTGGTGAAGAAATAATTTCACACGAATATTCCTATGATAATAACGGAAACCAGATTGAGAGAGTTGAGAATGGAAGTGCCACAAGATTCTTCTATGATAAGCTCAACAGATTGGAAAGAGTAGTTTATCCTGGTGTTAAAGAGATATTTACATATGACTTTGCTGGAAACAGGATAAGTAGAACAAAGGGTAATGTCAAGGAAGAATACAGCTATGACAAGAGGAACAGGTTGGTAGAAAAGGTTGAAGGAGCTGCACATACTATTTACCAGTATGATCCTCATGGCAACTTGATTCAGGAAAGCGGCAGGAAGGGAGTTACCAAGTATACCTACGATTGCTTCAACAGGACTGCATCAATACAGAGTTCTGGCGGAGGATTTATTAAGAATGTATACGATCCGGAAGGCTTAAGGTATGAGATTCAGGAAAACGGTAATGTCAGTAGATTTGTGTTTAGTGGAACAGATGTTGTGTCGGAGTTAGATGGCAGCGGGAGTCTCAAGCATTCTACCATCAGAGGGCATGAGATACTTGCACATAAGGAAGTTACGGGTAGGGGTTATTATTATGTGAATAATGCTCACGGTGATGTGGTAGGCCTTACAGACGCAAGCGGTACAATGATAAATAAGTATCAGTATGATGCATTTGGTAATACAGTTGAAGCTGTTGAGAAAGTGCAGAATAGATTCCGGTATGCTGGTGAGCAATATGATCAGGTTACAGGGCAGTATTACCTAAGAGCAAGGTTCTAT
>NZ_DATCTU010000037.1 GCF_036567765.1 Pseudobacteroides sp. | reverse complement strand
TTCCTTTCCCTTTTTTGACCCGATCTGATATAATTTCATATGTGGCAGCTCCTTTCATTTTTTGTTTTCCCAAACAATAGTTTATCAAACTACCGTCTGGACTGCCACCTTCAATTTCTACGAAATTCGGGACTTACTCTTCATTCCTATCTATTCTTGGATATACTTTGTTATTGTACGCATCTGTTATACCTACTGAATAAGCCATGGAATCTCCATATAACTCCATAGAAAAATCAATGTAATATATACCTGATTTTATACACTTAAACCGATAAGATGCAGTATCATTTTTATACTTTAGTAAGACATTTATCGATTTACCCATCTTTATTTGTGGTAGCCAAGTTTTCAATTCATATTCTGCATATACATTAGAAATAATTCCACATATACAGTAAATTATTATACTTGCGATGATGTTTTTCCCTATCTTATTCAATGTCAACATAATAAAATTCTCCCCAACTTATAATTTCATAATAATTTTACAGGAAAGAATTATAAGTGTAAATACTAGTATAAATCCATTGCTTATACTTTTCATATTGATGATATTGAATGGGTATAGGCTTTTAACTCTTTTTTAAATTACTTATAAACGAATCAGGTAAATCTTTACCAGTTAACTGTATTTGCTCAAGTATAGAACTTTGAACATTTTCAAGAATCTCACGGCTGTGTATTGGAGTATCAGCCCTTTTCAGCCGCCACCATTGGTCAAAAAAATCAATACTTATCGGAGACTGATTTATAAAGCTATGATCAAAATTTTTCTTCAAAAGTATTAGAAACATTACCTTTACTGATATCTCATAATCTTCTTCTCTCCAAAAGGTTTTTCCACCTTCATCATTAACAAGTATTACCGGCTCGGCTGCCCGAGGTTTTAATTTATTAAAGTGAATATTCTTAAACGTAATAAAATGATTGCTTTTATAGCAATTCTGGCCATCATTCCAATTAAATATTTCCACTCTTCCATATTCTGAATATTTTCATACCCCCTGCAGCAATTACTTTAAATGCTGCGTATGCAGGAACTGCAATGAGCATACCGATAAACCCATATAGCGACGCTGCTCCAAGGAAAAGTATTATTATTGTCAAAGGATGTATTGCAAGCCTTTTGCCCATAAGGTTAGGCGAAATAAAGTTCCCTTCAAGCTGCTGTACAACAATTGCGACAATTAAAACCTTCAACGCCATGAAGGGGCTAACCGAAAGTCCCACAAAAAACGCAGGAACCACACCTATGATAGCTCCAAGCATGGGTATAAAAGAGGTTATCATGACCAGGAAAGCAAGAATAAAGGAATATTTTAACCCCACAATCAGGTAGCCTATATAGGACAGCACCCCTAGAATCAACGCAATAAGGGCCTGCCCTGTTATGTAGTTTGATAGAGTCTTGTCGGTCTCTTTTAGCATTTTTGCAACAGGGTTTTTATATTTTACTGGTAAAAAGGATATGACTTTGGCATAAAAATTTCGGTCATCTCTTAAAAGATAAAAAAGTATAAACGGCACAACCACCAGCACAGAAGTGGCACTTGCAACAGCAGAGGCTGCACTGACAAGGCCGTCCTTAACAGCCGGAAACACACTCTTTGCATAGGAAGTTAGCTGTTCGTTTATTTTCCCCGAGAACAATGCTGCAATATTTTTATTTTTTATAAGCTCATCAGCCTTTATCCTAGCCTTCTCAAGAATCTGAGGCATATCATCCGCAAGCTGCTGGGACTCTTTAACTATAAGAGATCCTGCATAAATTCCAACTAATGAAAAAATCAGTAAAAACACAAAAAATACAATGAGTATCGACGGTGTTTTAGGTATCTTTTTCTTACTCAAAAGCCTTATCACCGGTCTGAATATATAATACAGCATCAAGGCAAACAACAAAGGAAAAAACACAATTGCTATAAATTTTTTAAAAGGTGCGATAAAAAAATCTATCTGTCCCAGCAGAAAAACTATAACAAGAAGTATTATTATTCCTATTGAATATTTAAAGAAGTTATTCTTTATCCACATAGATATACTCTCCTTTAGGCAATAATTACTATCAATATATCTGAAAAGCATTAAATAATCAATACCTGCTTTTATTATGATACAATATTTATATACTAAAAATTCCCTTGATTTTGAAGAACCATCTATAAATGCACATTACCAAATAAAATAATGCCGGAACGCTGAGCCATGTCCAATACCATGTCCATGAATGGTATGTAATAAGAAGAGTAAATTTTTCAACCAAGACTTCTATTAAAGTCAGTGCTGAAGAAAAGGTCGCAAAGTGAATAATTTTTCTTATCAATTTCTTATTGTCAGGATAATACAGTACAAAAAACACTGTCAGTAAAGGAAGTATAAAATACTCAAAGGAAAAGCTTGTTGAGCTTGCTTTAGCTAGCTCACGGACAGGGTACTCAATCCAATTGAACTCCACAACAATGAGCCCTGCAATCCACGTCAAGGACTGGGTTATGAGGAAAACAAAGGATGCAACAGCTCTCTTTTCTTTAGGGATAAACCAAATGGAAATAAAGCAACTACCCCACACAATGCCTAGCAGTACACGTTCGGAAAAAAACAAATTATCACACTCCCAGTAGATTCGCTGACTTCTTAAAAAACCATTTTACGTAGGTGTGGCATAAAATAAATTGAAGAGTAAAATCTCTGTATAGCCTAATCAATTGAGAGGTTTTTGTTCCTTTCATAAACTCCTCTAGATCTGTATATATACTGAAGAAATATACAATGCATACTATAATGGAAATGAATACCACACAATGTAATAAGCGATATATAAAATGCAATTTACTTGGATACAAAAGAACGAACCAGGTAAAAACCATTGGAAAGACAAAAAAGTTTTGACTAAATCCAACTCGTGTTGCTGTTTGAAACTCTCTAGCAGGGAAAGCAACTGCCCCTGTCTGAACAAGAATATTTGCCACAGCCCACGTGGTTGCTTGAAATGCTATAAATGAAACCAATGCCTGTCTGCGTTTACTTTTGGGGATATAAAATATTGATATTACGACTCCCCCACTAGCTGCTATCAGTATAAAACGCTCTATTGAAATGACTAACACATCCTTATAATATGCTAATTATTATTATGTTCTAATTTAATCATAGTTATGCAGAAAGTGTTATAAAGACAAATATTAGTGCATGAATTGTAATAAACCTCTCTTTGACATAAAAACCTCCCTTTGACATCAGCAACCTGTTTAAAGCTATAGAACCAAAGGCCATAGAATAAAGAATAGTACTGTCAACATTATGTTATAATACTTTTGAGCAGTTTAAATTTTTCTACGAGGTGTTACGTTTAGATGAATAATGATAAGGTCAGGTTTTACAACAAGCCGTGGTTTATGTGGGTTATGCTTATATTGTTTGCTCCTGTTGGGCTGATTTTATTGTGGAAGAACAAGAGATACAACACGCCTGCACGATTTATACTTACGTTTGTGTTTTCTGCTGTATTTCTATTTGTGGTGATTCCTTCAGACAATAAGAACACCCAAAATAAT
The DNA here is from genome assembly GCF_036567765.1 of Pseudobacteroides sp. Lineage (NCBI taxonomy): Bacteria > Bacillati > Bacillota > Clostridia > Eubacteriales > Oscillospiraceae > Pseudobacteroides > Pseudobacteroides sp. The sequence continues at coordinate 9,073 of NZ_DATCTU010000037.1, read as the reverse complement.
ATATCAAGCCGAGACAATACTAGAAATGAACCCATAAAAACTCTCCCCGCAAATCAAGGCAATACTCCCACACCGCTGCCAACAGATACAAACACTGCTAAAACAGGTTTTGCAGCTGTTCAGGTAATCAGAGCTGTGGATGGCGATACAATTGAAGCAAGTTTCTTAAATGGCAGCACAGAAAAGATCAGGTTAATAGGAGTAAATACCCCGGAAAGTACGACACGACATGAACCCTATGGGAGCGAAGCCTCTAACTTTACAAAAAAGTCGCTTGCAGGTAAGACCGTATACATTGAAAAGGATGTAAGTGAAAGAGACAAATACGGGCGGCTTTTAAGAATTGTGTGGCTGGAAAATCCCGTGGAAATCACTGAGACAAATATACGTTCAAAAATGTTTAATGCTATCCTGGTCCTGAAAGGGTATGCTCAGGCTTCTACCTATCCTCCCGATGTGAAGTATTCAGAGTATTTCACTAAATTTGCCAAGGAGGCCAGAGAAGCCAATGTAGGCCTTTGGTCACTTAATGGCACAAATAAAACTCCTGTGCCACAGTCCACTTTAAAGCCCTCACAGACTAATTCTCCTACAGTCAAACCCACAGCAGTCAAACCCACAGCAGTAAAACCCACTGCTCCAGGCCAACCAAATGGCAAGATTAAAGGTAATATAAGCTCAAGCGGCGAAAAAATATACCACGTACCTGGTGGGGCATTTTATGATAAAACAATTGCAGAGGAGTACTTTGACACGGAAGCCCAAGCTCAAGCTGCTGGTTACAGGCGTTCCAAAAGATAAATTTTCCTGTTTATAACTAAAGGGCAAGACCAGGATGGTCACGCCCTCTTAGTATTCGCAAGCTTTTTATATATTTCCTTTATTTTGCCTTTAATATACACTCTGTCTTCAGGGGTTGGCTGCTTTTTATTTTCCATAAGGTCCATAACCTCAAGCACCGGATTTACCAACTCGTATCCAGAGAGCCTGGTCATGATCAAACTTCTAGAACTTGCCTTCACGCTCAGACTGAAACGATGTTTAATCATATTATTGAATATGTTGTAAATCTCATTTTGATCATCAGTGCTGTTTAACTGTTTATATAAATTAAAAAGGTTTTTATCCTTTTTCTTTTGGTGTATAACCATCCAATAAAGTGCGAATGCCAGAGCAGCCAATATAATAAGCAAAAATAGAGTAATAAGCAGATAATCCTTTTTAAATTTAAATGTTAGATAACCGTCATTCTGAGGCTCATAACTAACCTGATCAATCTTAATGGTCTCAACAGGCACCAAAGATGTTCCACTGCTTATGCCTGGCTGTCCCTGAGTCTGAACTTGGCTCCCAGGCATATCCCCCTTTACCTTTATAGTTGTGCCGGGGATTTCTGCCTTTTCATAACTGCCTGACTTCGGACTAAAATAGGATATATAAACAGGCTCAATTTTAATGTCCCCATTCTTTTCAGGAACCAATATTATTTCAAACTCCTTTTTAACCTTGTACCGGTTGTTTTCTATTCCTTCTTCAGTATCCTTCTCAGTTTCATAAACTGAAAATCCCGGTATGGTATCTTTTATTATCTTTTTCACCCCGTCAAGGCTGCAATCCCCAGTCAGTGTCACATTTAGGGCCAGTGAGTCCTTTAAATCAATCTCCTGCTTGCTGTATTTAGCATCAATACTTAAATTTCCTACTATGCCGGAAAAATCAGCCGGTTGATTATTTATCGGCAGCTGTTTAACCTTTAATTCTTTTGATTCAGTTTGGAGATAATAGGGCTGTGACGAGTTAAAAAAATCACCTGTACTTACATCTGCCTGAAACTTAAATGACGGTATTGTAAATGTACCGGCCTTTGTCGGCGACAGATACATTTGCTTTGCTTCATATTTAACATACTTCTTACCATCAACATAAACAAATTCAGCGTTAATTTTATCCCTGGAAACCTCTTTTTTTATAAATCCATTAATGTCAGTTTTATCTAAAAACTTGAAATCCTCAATGGAATAGCGTGAGTAAAACTCATATGTAAGAACAACCTTCTGTCCAAAATAAGCTTCGTTATCCGAAAGAATGGTCTTAATAAAAAAGTCCTTTGCCTCACCATTCTGCGAATTATTTCCTTCTACCACTTCAATCTGCAATACATTGGTCTGATGTATCTTTCCCTCATACTTTACATTTCCGCACAGAGTGAATTGCCCCGTTTTTTTAGGCATTATAACATAATTATAGTTATTCTGAATGCTTGCATCTCCATTAATCACTTGTGTTGACATTGAGGTGTTTTGTGATAACACATCAAAATTTTGCAGCCCGTCTATGCCGGCTACTTCCGCATTCCGAGCATCTATAAGTGACAAAACCAAATTGGTACTTTCACCCCTGGCAAGTTTTATGCTGTTGATATCGAGACGAAACTGAGGCTCCTTCGCCTGAACACTTACTTGCATAGAAAAGATGGCTGCAATTATTATGAATAATATAAAATTAATTTTTTTACCAGTCATGTTCCGCCTCCTTACCGCTATTTTTAACTTCTTGGTTGTTTTTCAGGCTTTCTTCTTCCTGTTGTTCTAACATTTCAAGAACCTTTTGTGCCTGAATAACGGCTTCTTTGTCCTCTTTATCTCCCTTATCAGGCTTATTGCGTTGGCCCTGCTGATTTTGCTGATCCTTCTGGCCTTGCTTATCCTGTTGATTTTGCTTGTCCTGCTGATTCTCCTTGTCTTGCTTATCTTGTTGATTTTGCTTGTCCTGTTGATTCTTCTTGTCTTGCTTATCTTGTTGATTTTGCTTGTCCTGTTGATTTTGCTTGTCCTGTTGATTCTCCTTGTCTTGCTGATTCTCCTCGCCTTGCTGATCCTGTTGGCTCTGTTGGTCTTGTTTATTTTGCTCGTTCTGTTGGTTTTGCTGGTTGTCTTGTTGATCATTTTTATCCTGTAGCTCATCTATTTTCTTTTTACAATATTCATAGTTATACTTTAAATCAACATTTTGAGGAAATTTTACAATCCCCTGCTTATAAATCTGCAATGCCTGCTGATAGAATTTCAACTTTGCACCGGGTTCACTGCCCTTATCTCCCATCTTCAGGTTGGCATTGCCTGATTTAATGTATTTTTCAACTCTATCGGGGGATTTAACATAGTACTTTAAAGACTCTTCATAATTACTCAACTGGTATGCTGCCAACCCTGAATTTTGATTTAAATCAATATCCCCAGGCTTTTTAGATAGCCCTACCTTATATGTTTCCAATGCCTTGTCATATTTTTTGACAATAAAAAAACGGTTTCCATCTACAAGGGCTTTAATATGACCATTATTGAAATCAATTAACCCTGTAAAAAGCATTATCAATATAACCATTGTCGATAATCCTGAAACAAGAAACATCGGAATCATTATCTTCCTCATGCTGTTCTCCTCCTCTCAGGTAATAGGTAAGCTGCTGTAAAAAGCAATATTCCCATACCTAAAAAGTATTGGTAAAGGTGATTATATCTCTTTATTTTGTCTATCTTTGAAGTATCCCTTCTTAACCCCCTCATATCACCCAAAAGACTTTGTATCTCCCCACCTGAAAGTGATGCCTGATAGTATTTACCATTTCCTGATTCAGCTAACTTTTTCAGTATATCGGTATTTAAGCGTGATGTTACAAAGTTTCCTGTGTTATCCTTTTTGTAGCCTGTCCTCTGTGTTCCCTTTTCATCATAAACAGGAATTAGTCCACCTTTTTCCGAGCCGATACCAATTGTAAATAATTTCAGATTCTTGTCATTTATGCTCTTGACAACTTCCTGACTGTTATAGTCCAGTTCTTCACCGTCACTAATTACAATTATTACTCTGTCGGCACTTGTAACCCTTTTAAATGAGCTGTCAGCCAACTTGATTGCGGAAGCTATGTTTGTCCCCCCTCCTGCGATCATATCGGTATCAATTACATCAAGGAACATACGTGCCAGCTGATAATCGTCAGTTAATGGCATCTGGACATACGCATCCTGTGAAAATGGAATAAAGCCGATGCGGTCCCCTTGAAGCTTGTCGATTATTCCCTCAATAATCTTCTTTGCCCTACTTATCCTGTTTGGCTGGATATCTTCAACAAGCATACTTTTCGAGGTGTCAACCAAAACATAAATGTCCATACCCTTTCTGCTTACCTCGGTATAGCCCATAAACCTTTGTGGCCCCATAAGTGACAAGACAATTAAGCACAATCCAAGGGTTATAAGCACACCCCTTAAGACCTTGAGCGGTATGACGAAATTTATTTTCATTAAATTCAGTATTCTTTCTTTCTTATGATAAGCCAGTATCAATAGAGTAAGGCCGAATACCGGAACGAGGGCGAATATTATATTAAAAGGGTATTTAAAATTAATCAAATGCAAACCTCCCCTTTGTAAATATGTATAAAGACTTCGATATCTTAAGGAATCTGGACAAAATAATATTTGTCAAAGAAGATTCCCACAAGTAAAAGCAAAAGGCCGATTCCAATCAAAATAAAGGCCAGTTCGTGATACTGCATAAAATTATCCTGCTGGAATTTACTCTTTTCCAGTTTGTCTATGGTAGAAAATATTTGGGCTAAGGCCTGTGGATCCTTGGCACGGTAATATTGGCCTCCTGTAGCCTGTGCAACATTTTTCAGAAGCTCTTCATTAAGTCCACCTTCCACTTGCTGGTATCTGGTTTCCCCGAAATACTCAACAGGAATAACGGTCCTATCGGTTCCCACACCGATTGTATATATTTTCACACCCAACTCTTTTGCAAGATCACTTGCGGTATTGGGGTCTATTTCTCCTGCATTGTTATCGCCATCAGTCACAAGAATCATTATTTTGGAAGTAGAATCACTCTTTTTTAATCTGTTCAACCCAACTGATATGGCCATCCCGATAGCCGTCCCGTCTTGATTAACCGATTTGCTGGTAACTCCCGCCAGGGATTCTCTTAAAATATTATGGTCCAAGGTTAATGGTACTCTGGTATAAGCCGCCCCTGCAAATATGACTAAGGACAGCCTATCCTCATTTCTTCCTTTAATAAAATCCTCTATGGTTTTTCTTGCGACCTCCAGCCTGCTGGGCTCAAAATCAACTGACTGCATTGTTCCTGAAACATCGAGGGCCATGGTAATATCTACCCCCTTTTGTGATACAGGGCTGTCCTTTTGAGGCAATTGTGGCCTTGCCAATGCAATTACCAGTATTGTAAGGCCTGCAAGAATTATGTACTTACCGATTTTATGTTTCACAGTTTTCTGCATTCCAGCACTTTCAAGGAGCTTTATGCTGGAAAACTTCAAAAACGATTTATTTCTCTTCATTAAAAGCAAATAAGCAATCAAAGGTACTATAAGTAAAAAATACCAGTTAGCAAACCGTATCATGATGATTTTACCTCTTTTGCATAATCAATTTTTCTAACCAATTCCAAAAGCCAATCCAAAAGCTCCTGCTTTTTCTCCTGCTTGGCAGAAACACCCATATATTTAAAGCAATCGCCTTCCGAAAGCCAATTTTGTATAGCCGGCAGCACAGGTTGCAAATCAGGTATTGAGCTTAGTTCTTTAATTAACTCGGAAGTTGTCTTTCCCCTGATTGTGCATGAATAAACTGTTTCGATATACTCTTTAAAGCTTTTTGTAAGCTGTACTAGATAATCTCTGTCATCTAAGGATACGCCCTTAGCCTGCATTTTAAAGAGCCCATACGGATCCATTCGGGATTTTTTTCTGCGTTTTAAAAGCCACCACAGATTAAATCCTCCAGTCACCAGCGTTATTCCAATAAATGCAAAAAGAACATATTTCCACCCTATAGAACTCCCTGCCGCCACAGGCAGTGTATCTCCTTCGTAAATACCCTCTCTTTTCAATTCCTTGAGAGTTGATTTAACATTGATTTTAACCTCCCTATTCCCAATCCGTACAGTTTTTTCACCAGGTTCAAAGGAGCGAAGAGCCAATAGGAAGCTGTCATCATTTTCTTTAATATCAATTATTTCAAAATCTTTAAATTTATCTCGGAGTTCTTCAATGGTAATGTTTTGCGATGTGACCTTCAGCTCTATGACATCACCAATAAAAATGCTTCTCTTTTCAGCCTGTGCAATCCCCGATAACCCGGCAGCAAATATACAAATAACAAGAAGAGAAAGTATTATTCTTCCCTTTTTCATCTGTGACTCCTTCTTCTGAAAAACTGTTTCAGAGGCTTTACGTAGTCTTCATCGGTATAAATGTTTATGTGGTTTTTTTTGGGCAGGTTAAGACTGCTGTTCGGTCTGTAGACATTTCTCATGTTGTCCATCACAATGGTTTCTCCCGATTCAAGATCCTCAAATGTAAATATTGCTCCTGCCGGTATAAGCTCCTCCGCCCTGTCCACTACACGTATCAGCACTAAGTCGTGGCGGTTTGATGTAATTTTCAAATCTTTCCTGAAATCATCATCATCAAGAAAATCAGATATCAAAAAAACAACACATCGTTTCTTTTCAATGCGGTTAAAATACTGGAGAGCCTCAGTAAGGTCTGTACCGGTATGTTGAGGTTCAAAATTCAGTATGTTTTCTATTATCGATAAAACATGCTTTCTGCCATTTTTTGAAGGAATAAACTTCTCTACCTTTTCGGTAAAAAATATCACGCCTACCTTGTCATTGTTCCTGCTTGCTGAAAAGGCCAGTGTAGCTCCTATCTCAGCTATGAGATCCTTCTTTTTGCCGAAGGAGTTGGATCGTGACATGTCAATCAAAAGAAATATGTTTAATTCTCTTTCCTCACTGAATTGCTTGACATAGGCCTTATTATGGCGTGCCGTAACATTCCAGTCAATACTTCTTATATCGTCGCCGGGGTAATACTCCCTTATATCCTCAAACTCAATTCCTTTACCACGGAACCCAGAACGATATTCACCAGAGAAGATTTCCTCAACCAATTTGTTTGACTTTATCTCAATCCGCCTTATCTTCTTCACCATATCTGCAGATATCATACTTAACCCCTTCTCTTCTAAGGCAAATTAACCTGTTCTAAGATTTGTGCTATTATGCCCTCAGCTGTTATATTTTCTGCCTCAGCCTCGTATGATAGCAAAATCCTGTGCCTTAATACGTCATAAACCATAGCTTTGACATCATCAGGTACGACAAAGCTGCGGTCTTCCATAAATGCTCTGCACTTTGCCGCTTTTATAAGGTTTATTGATGCACGAGGAGAGGCCCCGCAAGAAATATATACAGACTTTTCTCTGGTTTTAAATATAATATCCAGTACATAGTTTTTAATATTCTCGTCCACATATATGTTGTCAATAACCTTACGCAATTCAAAAATATTTATCTTGGATAAAATCTCGTTTACCTGAGGCTCACTGGACTGATCGTTTGAAAATCGATCTATAATACTGCGTTCTTCCTTTTTATCAGGATAGTTTATTTTCAGCTTCAGCATAAACCTATCCTGCTGTGCTTCAGGTAGCGGATAAGTACCTTGCTGTTCAAGAGGATTTTGGGTTGCTATAACAAGAAAGGGCTTATCCAATTGGTATGTAATCTCTCCTATTGTCACCTGTTTTTCCTGCATTGCCTCAAGCAAGGCTGATTGTACTTTGGCAGGTGCTCTGTTTATTTCATCTGCAAGCAGCAGATTGCAGAAAATGGGTCCCTTTTTAATTATAAACTCACCGGTTTTCTGATTATATATCTCGGTGCCAAGGATATCTGCCGGGAGTAGGTCAGGTGTAAATTGAATCCTTTTAAAGTCTACTCCAATAGTCTTTGCTATTGTACTTGCAGTCAATGACTTGGCCAATCCAGGAATTCCCTCCAGCAATATATGTCCGCCTGATAAAAGACCAATCAGTATTCTGTCCACCATATATTCCTGTCCAATAATAACTTTATTTATTTCTGCTTTTAAAGCAGCAATAAGCTTTCCTTCCTCAACATAGCTTGTACTTCCCATCTGCCCACTCTCCACTGCATTCAACCTCCCAGTTAGTCTTTTTGTTTATAACCATTTAGTATATGTTTTGTGATAAATGTCTTTTTCACGATTTATATATTACATTATACATATTAAATTTTAAATCGGTATTTTGAATCAATTATGAACAAACTGTAAATTTTATTTGCTGCAAAAAAACAGAATCGTGAAATGATTTTGCAACCTTGATCGTTGTCGTAAGAAATTCCTTACATATAGGAAAATCACCCTGCCATATTTGGTAAGGTGATTTTAAATAATTGGTTTTTTATATCTTGTAATAATATCTGTACTTCTTTCCCCTATGTCCCACTTCTTTATACCCATATTATACTACGAACAATAGAATTTATCACCGAAATCTTGACTGTATTTTCCGTAAAATTTATAAGACGATATTGCGGGATACCGCAATAATTTTTGTGGTATCCCGCAATGATATCCAATTCCATGGGCCCCATTGACTAAAAGTACTTTCTTTATTAGAATGTTTTTATTAGTATTTTTGGGTCTTAGCGGCATTCTAACGGGAGGAGATTGAACAATATGAACAGAAATTTGGAGTTACCTGAACAGGAAATCCTTTGGAAGGACAGAAAGAGAACTATATTCGGGCTGCCTTTGTCCTTTACAAGATATAGATTGTATGAGGATAGACTGGTATTATCCAAGGGATTTCTAAATGTAGTTGAAGAAGAAGTTATGCTGTTTCGAATCCTTGATTTCAAAGTGAAACTAAGCTTGGGACAAAGAATATTTAGAGTCGGAACAGTGGAACTCACAACCTCAGACGCAACCAATAAGGAGCTGCTGCTTTTAAGTATCAAGAAACCAAGAGAGGTTAAGCAATTGCTCTCCGACAAGGTAATGGAACAAAGGAAGATCCATGGAGTAAGAGGGTATGACAGTATAGAAGCACCAGGAGATATATCATAGTCTGTTCAAAAAGGTGAAAAGCCACTATTGTTAAGGCGATAGATTATTAAAAAGACTCTCGAGAGTCTTTTTTTAATGTCTAGGATTCTCAAGACTACCATCAAGGTT
>NZ_DATCTU010000036.1 GCF_036567765.1 Pseudobacteroides sp. | reverse complement strand
GAATACTACAATAAATCAAAACTTTTCACATTAAGCAGGGACAGCATGATAACGCCGGATAAAGCAAAGCCTGATTACAACACATGGAAGTTTTCCTATTTCATTCCCTATAATGCCAGGATAGTTAAAAAAGATAGTGCTACTCCTGAATTAAGTTATGAAAACAGGTTTACCAAGCTTTTGGTAGTATTTGATATAACAGGATACAAGGAATACGGAAGCGGCATAAAAACACTGGAATTCTCAAAGCTTGAAAATGGCTGGGCCCAGGGAAAGGGCAGCATATATGGAGAGAACTTTCCTGTAGACAGCGACCTGCTTTCAGAACAACCGCCGTACAATGACGAGCTTAGATACCATGGACAGATTTTCTGGTATGATTTGAAATCTACTGTGATGGACGACATATCCAGGGGCAGGAAGTGGTAATGTATATAAGTAATTAAAATTTTATCACTATAATAAAGATAAATTGATTGCTTTAATTGGAGTATTAGGGGGAGGTTTACAAATGAAACAGAAAGCAAAAATAATGCTACTAGCCGCAAGTGCACTAATAGTTTTTTCATATATGTCCATCTCTATAATAGCTGAAACAAATATAAATGAGACCTCGAGAGGAAAATGGATGGCAGGGGATTTCCACAACCATACATATCTCACCGACGGTAGCTATAGTGCTTCTGATGTTGCCAGGAATGCTTTTGAAAATTTTGGCTTGAATTGGATGGCTAACTCGGAACATGGAGGGTATACATACAGGGATACTGGAGGTAATTATTTACCGATGCCCGTCCCAAGGTGGATATCGTTAAAGGACTACTCTTATCCCGTTGTTCAAAACTTAAGGAAAACTTACAGTGATAAATTACTGGTACAGGGTGTTGAATGGAACGTACCGACACATGATCATGCAAGTATAGGAATTGTTTCAGATGAGCCTACAGCGATAAGCGATTTTGAATATATGTTTGATGCCTCAGATTCAGATACAAGCAGAAGCGGTGAGGGACTTACAAAGGCAAATGTGACACATAGTGATGCAGTAAATGCTGTAAAATGGCTAGGGCATAATTACCCTAAAACAAGTTATTTTATCATTAACCATCCATCGAGGGTATTTGGTTATTCAATTTCCGATATTCGTGACTTTAATAATGCTGCACCCGATGTAGCATTTGGTTTTGAGGGTATTCCAGGTCACCAGAAATCTGCAGTAAGAGGCGAATACCCGTATGCCAATTATAGGGGAACTACTTACGGTGGTGCAGACTATATGATTGCAAAGGTGGGCGGAGTATGGGACGCTTTGTTGGGAGAGGGAAGACACTTCTATAATTTCATAAATTCAGACTTTCATTATAATGCCGGAGATTTCTGGCCTGGTGAATACGCTAAGAATTATACCTGGGTAGATAAGCAAAATGATTATAATGCCATTGTTGAGGGCATGCGTTCAGGAAGAAGCTTTACCGTTCAGGGAGATCTAATAAATGTACTTGAATTCACTGCAAGCAGTGGTAAGAAGGTTGCACAAATGGGTGGTGACCTAATGCTTTTACCGGGAGAAAACGGAAAATTAACCATTAAGTTTAAGAGTCCAGTAACAAATAATAATGGGGACAAGCCGTCTGTTCACCATATAGATCTTATTGCGGGCGACATAACCGGAGCGGTGCAGCCAGGCACACCTGAATATAGAATGGATAGGAATGATTCTACAAAAATAGCTGCCACTTTTACGTCTAAGGACTGGATTGTTGATCAGGATGGATATAATGTTATTACTTATGACCTGGGCAAAGTAAGCAAGAGTCAATATTTCAGGTTAAGAGGAACCAATTTGGAGCCAGGAATACCAAATCAGACTGATGTGCAGGGAAACCCGTTGGACGATAAACTTTTAGGGATAAATGATGCCCGGACCGCATATCAGGATCTCTGGTTTTACTCCAATCCCATATTCGTAAGAGTTGAAAGACCGAGCCTTACACTAAGCAGATCAATAGCATGTCCCGCCAAGGAAACATCTATAAATTTATCAATGGACAATTTGAATCAATTGGCTGGGATAAAGATGAAATTAACATATGACCCAGGCATGTTATCTGTAAAAAGCGTTGTTTTAGCAGATCAACTTGCTGCAAGTGTTGTAAATACCTCCGTTCCAGGTGAAATACATTTTAATGCAATAAACACAACTGGTATATCGACAAAATCCCTGGATATAGGTACTTTTACATTTAGGGTTAATTCGGATATTGGATCTCAGAATTTACCGATTAATTTACCCATATGCGTTGCTGAAGCAGAAGCGTGCGATATTAGAGGACAAATCATTAATCTTACAGCACATGATGGGGCAAGAACTATTGAAAAAAAAGTTCTCCCCGAAGCAAGGGATGTTACATTTACAGGTGAAGCAGTTACAGGAGGTGTATTAGCAGCCCGGTACCGTTATATAGATGGAAAGAACAGGCCTGAAACTGGCACAACTTTCAGATGGCTGGCTGCTGACCATGGTACAGGCAATTATATTCCCATAAAAGGTGCTGAGACAAACATAATTACTATCACAAAAGATTTGGCAGGAAAAGATATTAAAGTAGAGGTTACTCCTAGGAATGCTGAAGATACTGGTGCTGCTGCAGCAGGTGATAATGGCAGGAACTTGGTAATCAGACTTGGGGATGTAAATAAAGATGGAAAAGTAAGTTATATAGACGCACTGCTGACCATGCATTTAATAACAGGAAAAATAGATTTAGATTCACAGTCAAAAGCGGCAGCAGACTTAAACAGATCAAACGAGGCAGATATAAACGATGTTGTTAGAATACTAAGATCTGATGTTGGCCTGGTACCGTAAGTTATTTTAAAACGTTTTTTAAAATAACAAATATTTGTGCAATAAAATTATTATTATGCAGGGTTCTACTTGCTGTGTTTATATGTAAATTCTCCTGTAAATTGACTTTTTAACTTAACTTTTTTTATAACTCATCTAAGGTTATTCTTTTGTTGAAGTAAACTTCCCAGCAGTGAAATTACTTTTATGCAAAGATTATACAACTCGTATTCCATATCCCACCTCATTATGGTTCGATAAGACCAAACAAATTTATAACAAGGGCGGAGATGTTCAAGATTATTTCAAAGTGTTTTGAGAAATTTTGAGAAAATGCCTTGATACCTTTTTTGAGCCTAAAAATAGTGAAATTGGGCTAACAAGCTGCGGCATTGACTTGTGCTAAATCAAAGCCGCAGCTTGTGTGTATCAAGTTATATACAATATAGATAAAAACTGATGATACCGTAGCAATTGTGAAGTTAAAATCATTTAACATACTATGCTCAGTATTTAAGTATTCCATATGTTTGTTATCTATATATTCATATAAGTTATTGTTAATTTCAATAAGACTGTCTTTAATACTGATTTTCATAGTATCTATATTTTTTTTGAAAAAATACTTAAGGCGATTTTCATAAATAAGATGGGGTATTGGATTTAAATATTTGATATGGTTGTGTGCACTGCAAAAATAATCGGATATAAGGTGGATTACTATACCGAGCTTATAGGATAACAGGTGTTTTGTGGCATTGCCGTAATAAGGATCTTTGCTTGTAAGAAACTCAAGGTTTTTATTAAGGAGATAACTGGAATGGGTTTTGGTATGAGGGATTATAATCATAGACGGCTTTTTATCCGGTGCAATGCTTCCTAAGAGAAGGCTTTTATAATCTAGCGGGACGTAAAGAGCTGAATTTGTCAATTTGTAAAGTCTGTCTGCTATAAGTTCATGAGTATCACAAAGCATGGGTATTCTCCTTTCATATTGTGTAACTACACATTTTAATCCTGATGTTATATTTATAACAGACTAATAATAACCGGGCTTTAAGTTTGTGTAAAATTTAATTTAAGAATTGAAATTATATGGGTAATAATATTAAATGAAAAGAGATTGATATTACTTTAATAAAATGCTGAATATTAACATTAATCAAATAGTAATTTAACAAAGCACTAGTAAAATATAGTTATCAATCAGCTATGGAATATGGAGGTTATTCTTATGAATAAAGAAAATAGAATTTTAAATAATGTTTCAATAGATTACCCATTTATAAATGATGAGGATTATTATGCATCTAAAAAATATCCAAAAGGGGAGTTGATTAAAGATATTTCCATTTCAAGTAAGTTTATGGGTCAGGATATGAATTTTAATGTATACATTCCATATGGCTTTAAAGATGAAAAAATAAATAATTTTATATATGTAATTGATGGAAGTCAGTATCTTGAGTATGGAAATATGAATACAACTGTGGATTTTCTTATGTATGAAGGATATATTCCAAAATCAATTATCGTATTGATAGATCCTTGTGAAAGGACCAATGAACACAAAATAAGTTATAACTATATAAAATATATAAAAAATGAGTTAATACCTTATGTAGAAAGTACCTACACAATATGCAGGGATTACATAAAAAGGACCATGATAGGTGCTTCGTGGGGTGCCATGACAACAATGTATATAGCAATGACTTCAGATAACTTGATAGACAATGTTATAACACAGTCAGGGTCCTTCTGGGCAAAGGATTGGATGATTTTTGACATTATTAATGAAATGGATAAAAAAGATATAAATTTTTGCATACAGACCGGTGTAAAGAATGATACCGAATTCATGAATGAAAGGATGAGTAAAATTCTAAAAGACAAAGGATACAATGTTGTTTACCAGAAATTTAACGAGGGACATAACTGGAGTAACTGGAAAAACCATCTTTCCGAGGCATTGATTGCTGTTTTTGATAATGAAAATAATGAAGCTTATGAAGACGAGGAAGATAATATGGATTATATTATGGAAATATTATCATTTGATTAATGATTAAGGATGATTAAAATTGGAACATAACACATAACTTATATCAACGTTGACAAATGGGGGAGCATTTATGCAGAACAATTCAGCAGTGAAAGTTGATGATCAAATTAATGAGGAATATGGAGTAAATGTTTACAACCTTAATGTGTGGTACAAGAACATCCAGGCGTTAAAGGATATAAATATTGATATAAAAAAGAATAGTATAACTGCGTTTATAGGACCTTCAGGATGTGGCAAGACAACACTGTTAAGATGCTTGAATAGGATGAATGACAATATTAAGGGCTTCAGGCTTGAAGGCAGGGTTTTAATTAACGATAGGGATATCTATAAAATTAACAAGCTAAGTGAGTTGATTGAATTAAGAAAAAAAGTGGGAATGGTATTTCAGCAGCCCAATCTGTTCCCAATGTCAATCTTCAGAAATATGAAGCTTCCAATTAGAGAAAATCTAACAGGCTTATCGGGCAAAGAGATTAATGATTTAATAGAAAAAAAGCTGAAGGATGTACATATTTATGATGAGATAAAGGACAGATTGGATAAATCTGCATTAAGGTTATCCGGGGGGCAGCAGCAGAGATTATGTATAGCAAGAACAATTACCATTGGTCCTGAAGTAATACTGTTTGATGAGCCATGTTCTGCATTGGATCCCATATCTACTATGAAAATTGAAGACCTTCTTACAGATTTAAAAGAGAGATATACTATTGTAATTGTAACTCATAATTTAGAGCAAGCAAGGAGAATCGCAGATTATGCAGCTTTTTTCTACCAGGGGCAGATTGTAGAACAAGGAACAAACGAGGACATTTTTATAAATCCCAAAGAAGATCGGACAATCAGATATTTGAGCGGTAAGTTCTAACTTGTAACATCCTTTTTTCTTCTTAGAAGGCATTTCAATTTAAACAGCATCTCATCCAAATTTACGGGTTTTACCATGTATTCATCTGCACCTAATTCTATCGATAAAATCTTATCAAATTCATCTGCATGTTCCGACAACACAAGTACTATCGAATCTTTAAGCCTGATATCGGATTTTATTTCCTTAATCAGATCAAATACTACAAAGCTGCCTTGGGATACAGAATTGATTATTAGTATGTCGGGCTTTTTTAGTCTTGCTTTATCAAGACCGGGCTTGGGTTTTGAAGAGAAAAAAAGCTTAAATTTGTTTTTCTTTAGCTCATGCTTCAAAAAAACACTGTACCTATCACTACCTATCAAAATTATTGAGTGCATTTTTATCTCCTTAAAAGTAAATGGCTAATTATATTATTATATAAGCATGTTAAGAGAGTATTGACTTGATGTAAATTTGTAAACTCAAAATAATATAGAAGTTAAAAGTTCCATATATATGTGAAGCCTCAGATTAATCTGAGGCTTCACAGCACTTTTAAGAAGGTATTTGTATAGTAAATTCCGTACCCGATCCAGGCTTGCTGGCAACCTTGATATTTCCGTTATACAGGTTAACAATATGTTTTACTATTGATAACCCGAGTCCTGTACCGCCCATGTTCCTTGATCTGCCTTTGTCAACCCTGTAAAAACGCTCAAAAATACGTGGGATATGTTCTTCATCAATTCCAATTCCCGAGTCCCTAATTATAAAAGTTACTTTACCTTCTGCCTTTATGACCTTTACATTTACTGTGCCGTTCTCTATATTATATTTAATTGCATTATCAATAAGATTAATAAGCATCTGTTTTATTCTGTTTTTATTAGCATTTATAGAGATATTGTCCATAGCTTCAAAACTGAGCGTTACACCTTTTTTGGCTGCAACTCCTTCCAATATGTCATAGATTTCTTTTAGTGTATCATTTACATTATGGGAGGTGATGTCTGAATCATTATTCTTATTCTCAATTTCAGATAGTTGTAAAATATCATTTATGAGGCTTGAAAGCCTCTCAGATTCAATATCTATTATATCCAGAAATTTTACTGCAACGTTTTTATCATCAATAGCTCCAGCTTTTAAGGTCTCAATAAATCCTCTTATTGAGGTTAGGGGAGTCTTAAGCTCGTGGGTAACATTGGATACAAACTCAGTTCTTATTTGCTCCAGCTTTTTTATATTGGTTATATTATGAATTGTTGCAATACCACCGGCATTAAGCTGCTTTACGTTGTTAGACTTTATGGGACTTGTATAAATCCTTAAAGTCTTATCATCAGGAGGTCCCATAACTACTTCAGTCAAAAGGGGGATATTCTTATCCATACTTTCTTTTAAGAGATTATTTATCTGGCTGTTCCTGACAAGCTCGATTATATTCATTCCAATTATTCCAGGGCCGTTTTTAATTCCGAACATTTCACAGGATACTGAATTTATTAGTATAATCTTAAATTGGTTATCTACTGCTACCACGCCGTTAATCATACTGTTTATAATGGAGTCAACCTTTATGTTTTTATCGTTCATTTCAGCCAAAGTGGTTTCAAGCTTTTCAGCCATGATGTTAAATGTGTTTGCCAGATCTTCTATTTCGTCGTCACATTTTATATTGGCTCTTCTTGAAAAGTTTCCTTCCGATATTTCTTTTGTAACATCTATTAGTTCGTTTACCGGCTTGGTAATCATATTGGAAAAACGAAAGGCTAATACGGTGGTTAAAAGAATTCCGGCTAATATTCCTATTCCTGTGTATATCAGTATTATCTCATCGATTCTCTCTAGCTGAATCAGCGGCACTGAAACCCTTGTTATTATCTCCTCAGATGGCATTGGGACGGCAATATAAAGGAGGTCCATTTTCATATCTGTACTATACCTGACATCTTTTCCTATATTTCCTTTTAATGCTTCCTGTACTTCTTTTCTGTTGCTGTGATTATCCATACTCAGATAATCTTTTTCAGATTCTCCTATTACATTTCCGTATTTATCTATGAAAGTCACTCTGAAATAGTTGTCTTTATCTTTTAAGGGGATGGCTTTATCTCCAGGATATAAAACGTCTGCATACTGCCTGGCACTCTTGTTGTAATCAATAGGAAGACCCAGCTTCCTGTTTTCCGACAGCTGAAATTGTATAAGATGTGCTGTGTTTTTTAGTTTTTCTTCCAACTCGTTTTTATAATATTTCTGTGAGATTTCAGATGTTAAAAGTCCCGTTATAAATACGCCGATAACTGTTAAAACTAGATAATACAGAAATATTTTTTGCTTCATTTATTGGTTGCTCCTTTGTCATTAAATCGATAACCGATCCCTCGTATTGTTTCAATATAAACAGGGTTGCTGTCATCGTCCTCAATTTTTTGCCTGAGATACCTGATATGAACATCTACTGTTCTGGTTTCACCGTAATAATCGAAGCCCCAAACCTTTTCAAGCAATATTTCTCTTGATAGAACTTTGCCTTTATTCATTATCAGAAGCTTTAAGAGTTCAAACTCCTTAAGGGGCAGGTCAATCAATCTATCATCCTTAAATACTTCACGCCTGGTGCAATCCATGGATATATTTCCATAGCTTATAATTTCTGAACTGTTTTCTAAAGAGATATGAACTCTCCTAAACAGTGCCTTTACTCTGGCCACCAATTCTCTGACACTAAATGGCTTTGTAATATAGTCATCTGCCCCAAGCTCAAGGCCCAGCACCTTGTCGAATTCTTCATTTTTTGCGGTTAGAATTATTACAGGTATAGATTTGGTGCGTAAGTTTTGCCTTAGTTGCCTGCAAACTTCCAGGCCATCAATTCCTGGAAGCATAATGTCTAAAATAAATAGGTTGGGAACGTTGCTTTTGCACTCTTCAATCAGCTGTTCGCCTGTATCAAAGGTAATCACCTTATAGCCGTTAGCCTCAAGATTGTATTTAATTAGCTGTTGTATATTTGCTTCATCTTCAACAGCAAATATTAGTTCTTTGGACATAATTGTACCCGCCTCCGACAAATTATACATTAATTCTTATGATCCATGTCGATATTACTGTTTTTGTTATCGTTATTTTCTATTTTATCTGGATCAGCTCCTGCATTAAAATCTATGAATGGGTTATTTACACTGTCGTCTTTGTTTACATGTCGTGACAGGTGTTCATGTTCACCGGTTATTATGAAAGCAACCCACTCTCCTATATTGGTAGCATGATCTGCCATTCTTTCAAGGTACTTGGCTATAAACATAAAATTGATTGCCTGCTCAATGGCCTGAGAATCATTTTTCATAATGTTTATAAGT
The DNA here is from genome assembly GCF_036567765.1 of Pseudobacteroides sp. Lineage (NCBI taxonomy): Bacteria > Bacillati > Bacillota > Clostridia > Eubacteriales > Oscillospiraceae > Pseudobacteroides > Pseudobacteroides sp. Next base: position 99,875 of record NZ_DATCTU010000036.1, on the reverse strand, counting down.
TCCAATATTATTTTAAAGAATAGTTCGTCTACTTCATCATCACTTTCGCAAACTTCTTGTGCAAGGGGTAAATCAAGCTTAATATAAGAATCAATTGATTTTTTTACCATTTGTTTTGCCAAATCAGCCATTTTAGGTATATCAATCAAAGGCTTTATATATTTTTCGTTAGCCATCCTGATTGTAATTTCTGCAATATCTGACGAATGATCAGCTATCCTTTCCATATCCGTTATGATTTTTAATGCGGTGCTGATAACTCTCAAGTCTTTAGCTATAGGCTGTTGTCTTGCGATAAGGTTCATGCATTTACGCTCAATGCTTCTTTCCATATCGTCAATAATGTCATCATTTTTAAATACAGTTCTTGCCATGGCAATGTCCTGTTTTTTAAGAGCAATCATTGTATTATCTATTGATTCTTCTACAAGGCTTGCCATTTTTATCAGATCATGGTGTAAGTCTTCCAATTCCCTATCAAAAAAATGTCTAGTAGTAACCATTTCCTGCACCTCTCTATACTAATTAATTAGTTATGATATTGTATATTATCTTATCCGAATCTGCCTGTAATATAATCCTCTGTCCTTTTATCAGAAGGCATATTGAATATCTTTTCGGTTTCATCATATTCAACTATTTCTCCAGTTAGAAAGAAAGCGGTATTATCGGAAATTCTTCCTGCCTGCTGCATATTGTGTGTAACAATAACTATTGTGTATTTTTCCTTTAATTCATCAATAAGATCCTCAATTTTTAATGTGGAGATGGGATCAAGGGCTGAAGTTGGCTCATCCATAAGAACCACTTCAGGCTCTACTGCAAGGACTCTGGCAATACAAAGACGCTGCTGCTGGCCTCCTGAAAGGCCTAGAGCACTCTGTTTCAAACGATCCTTGACTTCCTCCCACAGGGCAGCATTTTTTAAGCTTTTTTCTACAATATCATCTAGCTTTGACTTGGACTTTATACCATGAATTTTAGGGCCATAAGCAATATTGTCATATATTGACATGGGGAATGGATTGGGCTTCTGAAAGACCATTCCGACCCTTTTTCTCAAGTCTACTATATCAAATTCTTCATAAACATTCAAATTCTCAAGGTATACTTCCCCGGTAATTTTGACATTGTGTATAAGGTCGTTCATCCTGTTTAGTGTTTTTAAAAAAGTTGACTTTCCACACCCGGAAGGCCCTATTAATGCAGTAACCTTATTCTCTTCAATTTCTACGTTTATGTTTTTTAAAGCTTGATTGGTTCCGTAGAACAGATCAAGATTTTTCGTATATAGTTTAAGATTCTTTTTCAATACAATCAACCCTTTATAAAAATATTTTATACTTTACCCTATTATGATGGCTTTAAGCATTATGAATTTCCGGCAAATTTATTGTTGAGGTACTTGCCTAAAATTCTTGATGCTATATTGAATACAAATACAGAAATAATGAGCACAGCTGATGCACCATCAGCCACTAACCTTGCATCGGGTGCTGTTCCCTCCGAATTTACCTTCCAGATAAACACTGCCAGCGTTTCGGCAGGTCTCATTGGATTTAGGGGGGAGGAAGAATCCATGGGATTGAAGTTTGTAAAATCCAGGGGATAACCGCTTACTCCTGATGTGAATATCAGTGCAGCAGCTTCACCGAATACCCTTCCTGAAGTTATTATTAGACCAGTTACCAAACCTGGTATGGCACATGGTATCAAAACCCTAACAATTGTCTGCCAGTGGGTGGCACCCAATGCAAGACTTGCTTCTTTTACGGAATGGGGAACATTTCTTATGGAGTCTTCGCTTATTCTAGTGATTACAGGCAAGTTCAAAATAGAAACAGCAAGTGCACCCGAAAGAAGGTTAAATCCCCAACCTGTTTTTTGTACAAAGATAAGAAAACCAAATAGGCCAATAACAATTGAGGGCAGAGATGCCAAGGCTTCGATACAAAATCGGATCATTTTAGTCAGTCTTGTTGGTTTTGCATACTCAGCCATATATATTCCTGCAGATAGCCCTATTGGCAAGGTTATTGCCAAGGATAGAACAACAATATAAATTGAGTTGAAAAGTGGTGGACCAATGCCGCCTCCGGCCTCAAGTGAATTGGGAGCTGATGTAAGAAAGTGAAGATTGAGCCTGCTTCTGCCCTGATATATCAGGTATGCTGCAAATAGAACAAGAAGCAGTATAAGCAGTGCCGCGATTATATAAAAAACAGCTGTAGCTATTTTATCTGTAACTCTTGGCTTGATAATCATTTTATAAAACTCCCCTTTGCTCCTATTTTATGAATAATTACGATAAAGAGAAATGAAATAAGTAACAGGAGAAAAGCTAAGGACCATAATGCATTTGCTTCCAGAGTTCCTGATACTGCATTTCCCATTTCCATAGTTATAACACTGGTCATCGTATTTGCCCTGTCAAAAATGGATTTTGGGAAGAGTATATTATTACCTATTACCATCTGTACAGCAAGGGCTTCTCCAAAAGCTCTTGCAAGTCCCAATACAACACCTGTCAGCATGCCGGGCAAAGCGGCGGGAATCAAAACTTTTCGTATGGTTTGCCAGCGGGTTGCACCCAGTGCAAAAGAAGCTTCCTTAAAATCTTTGGGAAGTGCCTTAAGAGCATCATAAGAAATACTGGCAATTGTGGGGAAAATCATTATTGATAAAACCAGTCCCCCTGTAAGAAGGCTTTTACCTGTTGTATTTATATCCTTGTCTATAAAAGGGATTGTGAGTGTCAGTTTGCTTATAAACGGCACCAGTAAGGTAAGACCTATCCAACCATAAACCACAGAAGGGATGCCCACAAATATCTCTATTACGGGCTGGAGTATCTTTTTACCGAATTTGGGAGAAATCTCCGACATAAAAACTGATATTGCTACACTAAAAGGTGTGCTTATAAGTAATGCAAGGGAAGAGACTGAAATGGAGCCAAAAATAAAAACAAGGGCTCCGATTGCAGGTCCACCTTTTGATAAGTCTCTCAAAGGATCCCACTTAGAGGAAAAAAGGAACTTGAGAGGTGATTGTTTATCTAAAATAAAAGTAGACAAGCCCTGGGAAGCGATAAAGAAAACCAGGCTTATCGTCAAAATTATCAAAAATATTCCGAAAAAAGTAACTAGCGACTTTCCCAACAATTCGGTTTTAATATAATGGGAAGTAATTTTGCGTTTATTGGGTTTTGACATTTAATTAAAACCTCCATTTACACTATACTGCTGCTTAGGATAGACTAAAGTATAGTATCCTAGGCAGCAGATTATAAAATCTATTTTAATGCAGTTATTTATCTTTTTACCTTCATATCTTTTATCGGTATAAACTTGAGCTTTGGAACTATGTTGGTCTGCACCTCATCACTCAATACATAATCAATGAATGATTTTGTGAGGCCGGTAGGTTCTCCCTTTGTGTACATGTGCTCATATGCCCATACAGGGTAAGAACCATTTGCAACATTTTCTCCGGTAGGCTCAACACCGTTAAGTTTTAGAGCCTTAGTCTTATCGTCAAGATAAGAGAATGCGAGATAGGAGATTGACCCTTCGGTTTGTGATACTGTCTGCTTAACTGTCCCTGATTGGTCTTCTTTTAACGCAGTACCCTCTGCCTCTTCTGCATTGTTTAAGGCATATTTCTTAAAGGTTGCTCGTGTACCTGAGTTGCTTGGCCTATTGATAAGTACTATCTTCATATCATCTCCGCCAACTTCCTTCCAGTTGGTTATTTTTCCTGTAAAAATATCTATCAATTGCTGAGAAGTAACATTATCAACCTTGACATTTGGATTTACTACCGCAGCAATACCAACTACGCATACTGTATGGTCATTTAACTCTTTTGCTTCCTCAGGCTTTAATTTTTCTTCTGCGTATACATCTGAGTTACCGATATTTACTGCACCTTGATAAACCTGAGTGAGGCCTTGACCGCTTCCGCCTGCCTGAACAGATATTTTGCTGCCAGAGTTCTTTGCCATGTATTCTTTTGCTGCATTGTCTGCAAGAGGTAGAAGTGCAGATGAGCCGGAGAGACTTATTGATTCCCCGTCAGATGAACCGCAGGCTGATAGAGCAAGTGATAAAAGAATTGCCAGTACTGTAAGTAATGATGCATTTTTAAAACAAGTTTTTCTTTTCATTAAAGATTTCCCCCTAAAAATTAATGATTTTAATATTATGGCTTTTTTGTCTTTAATTAAATCAAACATGTATAAATAATATTTGATCTTAACTTATTTTAAATATTACATTTGGTAATTTAAGAACACATTAAGCAATTGTTAAGTGGATGTTAATTATTTGAGGGACTAAGATCACTTATAGGATATGGTCACATCAGTCCTACAGCATTCATAATATAAATAAATAACTGTAATCAGGATGTGAAAAAATGTATAGGGATTTGATCACTTTACCCTACAATAGAGACAGGGCAGCGGAATATGCACATAAGTGGGCATATGGAAGGAACCCACGCTACTTGAATTTTGAAAACCTCGGGGGAGACTGCACAAATTTTGCCTCTCAATGTATATACAGCGGAAGCAGGGTTATGAATTATAATTCTGTGTACGGTTGGTATTATACCAGTTCGTATGACAGGACTGCATCATGGACAGGGGTAAATTATCTTTACAATTTTCTTGTTAAGCGGGATGGAGGAGTAGGGCCCTTTGCAGAGGAGGCGGACATGAAAGACGCCAGGTCAGGGGACATTGTTCAACTTTCATTTACAGGCGGCGAAAATTTTAATCATTCACCGGTAATAGTGAAAATAAATAATCCTGTATCATACGGTAATATACTGGTGGCAGCACATACCGATGATCAGGATTATTATCCTTTGACAGGATATGAATGGGTAAAAATCAGGTTTTTACATATTTTAGGAGTTAGGCAGTACAGATAAAATATGTCATAGTGCATTTATACCTACAGGCTGGCCGCTATCATCCGTGATTTCGCTGGCTAGCTTAAGGTCCAAAAGAAGTACTGCTTTCTGATCTATTTTTGCAACTCCTGTGATATATTTTTTGTTCATCGCCTTGATTGTTTCAGGAGAGGGTTCAATGTTTTTATCATCTATCCATATAATTTCATTAACTACATCAATTATAAACCCCACTGCCAGGCTCTCGGAATTGAGTATAACTATTTTGGTATGATCATCGCTTTCTTTTGCAGCCAGGTTGAATTTTTTTCTTAAGTTCATAATGGTATAGATTTTTCCCCTGAGGTTAATAAGGCCTTGGACATAGCTTGGGGCATTGGGTATCTTGAAAATCTCCATTGGAGTAATTATTTCCTTAACCTGCTCTATGTTTATGCCGAACATTTCCTCATCCACTTTGAAAATGACAATTTGTTGATTAGCCATTTCAATACCTCCTGTAAGACGGCTTATTTTTATAAATATCGGAGAGTTGGCACAAAAAATTTATATGTAAAAATGCTTATACATATATATAAGAACGCAAACAAAAAACTTCACATACTGTGAAGTTTAATTGGTTTGAGAAATTATGACTATTCTATTGGCGGTAAATAATTTATGTTCTGTAGCTTCCGTTTATCTTAACATAATCATACGAGAAATCACAAGTCCACATCCTGTCTGAGAACTGGCCCTTTTTAAGGTTTATTGCAATCTTTATTTCTTTTTCTTTAAGTACTTTTTTTGCAGCAGCTTCATCGAAATCCAGTGCACATCCGTTTCTGCACACCATCAGGCTGCCTATTGATATGTCCACAAGGTTAGGATCAAAGTCTGCTCCCGAGTAACCAACTGCTGTAAGGATTCTTCCCCAGTTGGCATCTTCGCCGAATATGGCTGTCTTAACCAGAGGTGATTTTGCAACCGAGCATACCGCGTTATATGCATCCTCTTCAGATGAAGCACCATTTACTGCTATCTCTACCAATTTTGTGGCACCTTCTCCATCCTTTGCAATTTCCCTTGCAAGGAAGGTACAAACATATTCAAACCCTTTCTTAAAGGCCTCAAAATCAACATTTTCCTTAACAATCCCAGAGTTATTGGCTTCGCCGTTTGCAAAAGCCACAACCATATCGCAAACACTGGTATCACCGTCAACCGATACCCTGTTAAATGTTTTTTTCACAACTTCCTTTAAAGCTTTGTCAAGGAGGCCACGGGATATATTTGCATCAGTAGTAATGACTCCAATCATTGTAGCCATGTTTGGATGGATCATTCCTGAACCTTTTGCCATTCCGCCTATAATGACCTTTGCATCCTGAATTTCAATCTCCACCGCTATTTCTTTTGATCTTAAGTCCGTAGTCATAATTGCTTCTTCAGCATCATGACCTCCATTTTCAGATAACTTTTGCACCGCTGTACGAATACCGGCACGAACTGACGGCATGTTAAGAGGTACGCCAATTACACCGGTTGACCCAACCAAAATTTCTTCAGGCTCGCATTGAAGAAGATTTGCGGTAAGCTCTGCCATTTCAACTGCATCCTTGTAACCTTGCTCGCCGATGCATGCATTGGCATTTCCGCTGTTTATAACAAGTGCTCTGGAATAACCGCTTTTTATATGCTCCATAGTAACCTGGAGAGAATGGCCTTTTACCTTATTTGTTGTAAAAACACCTGCAGCAACTGCAGTATCTATTGAAGAAATGATTGCGATGTCTTTTTTACCGTTTTTCTTTATTCCACATGCTTCACCAGCAGCTAAAAATCCTTTTGGGGAAGTAATCCCGCCTTCAAAAATAGTATTCAATATGTTCACCTCAAGTTATATTTGTTTTTGAATATTTAAATTATACAGTATGTGCTATTTTTATTCAATAAAATTAGGGTTGAATTTATGTTAAAACTCCTTTGTCGGTTTTTAATTGTCACTAACAATAAAAAAGATGATATCCTCTAAAAATCAGAGAACATCATCCCAAAGGGCCGCAGTCAGTCAGTTTAAAGGGGTGTAAGTACTGAAGCTGTCGCTGGCCATTTCATTAAGGAGTCTTTTTATTATCGATGTAAGTATGTAGTTATCTTCGATTAAATTCTTTATGTCAATTTGTGTTTTTGGAATTATTTCCCGGGAAAAAATGTTGTCACATGCCATAAAATTATGGCTGTACTCATCATGCACATGTTTATCAGCCTCTTTGACAATATCTTTAACAGCACCTTTGTCTTTGTTTGCCTTGCTAAGCTTCTTAAGTGCGTACATGTCATTGTTTTTCACTTGCTCCAGCCAGATTAGGCTTATAATATATTCAGGATAGTTATCATCGGTTAAAGTCGGTAAACTGCTGTCGTATTTCTTTTGGTCTGCCTGCATTAAATTAATAAGTGCCTCTGCTATTTGTTTGGCTTTTGCTGTTTTTCTAATTACCTTGACAGACTCATCATTCTCCTTAATAAAGAGACTTTCTTTGAATATTTTTTCTATAAGCAAGGTTATTTCATCGTCAAACAAACGGTATCTCATCTTATAATTTTTTAGCTTTAGGCTGAAGGTTGAATTGTTTACACCAATTACCTTTGCAGCATACGATTTTTTTACATCCAATATATCAAGCACTGTTGTCAGAACCTGCCTGTCCATAAATAACCCCTCCTAAATAATTCTTTTCATAATATGTATTTAGAATTTTGACATTTTTACAAAAGTAAAATAAAATATTTGTATGAATTTGTAACTATATCTCACAACAATAAGGTACTACTTTTTTTGTAGAAGTAAAATAGGAAATTGTATGGGAGAATTTTACCGAAGTTTTTACCGAGGAATTTACCGAAGTTTTTAAAGTGATTGGTGAGGGGTTTATGAATGTTTTTGCATGGATACTTTCTGAAATAATAGAAGCACTTTTTATAAGCGGTGCCGAATTTACAAGAAAACTTTTGATAAGTCAGGACACTCTAGACAACTGGAAAAAAGGCAAATACATGCCAAGCGATGGATTGAGTTCCAAGAGATGCACAATAAATGAGTTGATAAAACAAATAAATGATAGATATGTTAAGGTATTAAGAAGTGGAACAATATCTTCCGATGAAATAATTGGGATTTTGATAAAGTCAGGGCTTCCGCAGCAGGCAAAGGATGAGCTTTTGACATATGCAGGCAATGATGATTTTCCAGGTAAGGTTTTAAGAGCGGCCTATGAGTATGAAAAGATAAAGAATGATGACGGCTATACTTTAACTATGGTGGTTGAGAATCCTGTCTATCCTTATTTGGTACGCAGGATAAATGAAGGCAGTGATCCTACTGCAAAGGATAAAACAGAAAAAATAAATATCGATAAAAGAGACTTTATTATAGGAAGAAAAAATAAGAATGCCGATTACGTATGCAATAACAGCTTTGTTAGCAAAAATCATGCAGAGATTTTTGTAAGAGAAGGCCGGTATTATTTAATGGATCTCGGATCTACAAACGGTACTTTTGTTAATGGTAAAAGAATTGATAAACTTGTCGATACAGAAATAATTAACAATGATAAAATAAAATTTGCTGACTGGGAGTACACTTTTGTGATACCTGAAGACTAAATTCTGTGCCTTTAACAAGCTAAGATCTATGGGTTATTTGTTATTTTCCATATCACATAACCTTTTAAATCTGTAACAAATATATTTCCCTCTTTATCAACTTCAAAATCACAGGGCTCTTTAAATAAGGCATAGAAACCAGGGTAGTTTTTTAGGAGGGTAGCACTATTGGTGTTTTCCTGGGAGCCTTTACCGGGCTGCCCAGCTATGGATTCAACATCTGAGGCATCTCCGTTATTATCTATGGAAATTCTCCTTAATACATTCTTATCTAATACATATAAATATTCATCAATGGCTTTTATTCTAATTGGTGCAAAAAAACTGCTGTTTTTGCCGTCGACAAAATGCTGTTCTCCTTTGCTGCCGGCAAATAGCATAAAATCTTGAGAGGCTTTATCAAGTTTGTATATGGAGCCGTTTTCCCTGAAGCTGATAAATAAGTTGTCCAGCTTATCAATTGCTATGCTGTCTATTTCTTGATTTAGTTCCTTAATTGTTTTATAACCTCCTGTTTGAGTATTTAGGTAAATAAGGGATGAAACTACGTTGTCATAGCCTAAAGACTCACATTCTACAAGGTAGATATTACCCTTGTTGTCCAATGTAAAATCCTTAATATCTTTCAAAAAGCCGCTTTTTTTATATATAAAGTTGGTAATGCCGTCTTTATAGCTGCATATACCGAAAACAATTTGCTGATCGCTGTTTTCATAAGGTTCAAAGGAAAAATATATTGTACCGTTTGGTGATACTCTGGCTATTTGGGCGTTAGTATCCAAATCTATGGTTTTTACATTGTCTTTGTTTATGAGTCTAAGTTTGCCCAAATCTGTAACCGCGAGATTACCGTCCGGCATTAGGGATATGCTGTCAGGCTGTGCTAGTATAGCGTTTTTTAAGGCTCCATCCCTTATATCACCATTAATATCGGTATGATTGCCATTCCCGGCATAGGAGGTAACCCAGTAGTTTTTTAAGTATTTCAGGTTTATATTTACAGGACTTACCTGGCCTGTAATCTTATTGACGAGCACTGTCATTTTTAGGGTTTTGTCTTGATAGACACCCTCCAAATCAGCTACTCCCTCACCGGTAGCAAATACCCTGTCATTTCTTACCACGGCAACCCCCTGGTTAGAAGATTTCCACTTTACATAAGAGCCTTTTACCGGGGATGTTGAACCATCGCTGTATTTCTTGTTTATCTTTATTATCCTTTCCTGCTGGGGGGAAAGAGCAAGGACCTCTGGAGAAATATCCAGAAAAGCGGATGTCTCCTTCATAGTGGCTGATATGCCTAAATATACCATAGAGAGGGAAATCAGCGACATCAATATGCTGAGGGAAAGAACCACTCTGTTCTTAAATCTATGTTCCAAGCTGTGAACTCTTAAAAGGTGTATGTTATTTAAATCTCTCTTAAGTTCATCAGTGCTCTGATACCTCTCAGAAAGGTTTTTCTTTATACATTTGAGTATAATGTAATCCATCTGGGGAGATATGTTTTCATTATATTCTAAAAGGCTTGTTTCTTCAAATTTGGGTAGGGCACCGGTAAGCAAATGATGGAGAGTTACTCCAAGGCTGTAGATGTCGGTTCTGTTATCCGTTGCACCCTCGGCAGTCAACTGTTCGGGAGCTGCATAGTATGGGGTTCCTGCAATAATTGTATCTCTGGTATTTTGTCCTTTAAACTCCCTGGCAATACCGAAGTCAACAATAACTGCCTTGTTGTCGGTTGTTATTATTATGTTATGAGGCTTCATGTCACGGTAAATAATAGGGTAGGGCTTCATGCCGTGCAGATATGAAAGAGCGTCACAAAGTTGCTTGGCCCATTCGATTACAGTGTCTTCATCAAAACTTCCCTGTTCCTTGAGCTTTTTATCAAGGGGAGTTCCTTCAATGTAGCTTTCCACAAGGTAAAAACCGCTTTCATCCTCTATGACATCAACAATTTTGGGGAGGCTGACGTGATTGAGTTTTTTTAGAATATCAATTTCTGCAAGGAGCTTGATCTTGGTGTTTTTTTTATATATGTACTTAACTGCCCACAGATTGTCCAGTTCTATGTTCCGGCATAAATAAACCTTACCTGTGGCTCCTTGACCTATAAGCTTTTCTATTTTGTATTTGCCTTTAAGAATCTCACCTATATCAACCATTATAAATCTCCTATTGATCGTTGGAATTGTCAATACTCATTGTATAGTCTTCTTCATACAAGGTTGAGTCATCTACAATTAGTAATGAGTTGCTTTCCTTTTTGGATTCTGTCCCATGTTTTTCAGGGATTTGTTTCTTATTGGTTCTAATATAAAAATAAATCAATATGGCGTTTAAAATCAGCGTGCAAATACCAATTGCAATATAAACATAATGAATGCCCATCCTAGAACACCTCCGTTACAATGCATGGACTCCTGAACAATGTAATATCTGTATATTGATTTATTTTATCAATATTTATATACACTTTTCAATACATCTAAATGGTTTATACAAACATCATACAAAACATATACAAAAATGTCTCGCCTATAATTTAAAATAGGAAAAGTTAAGCATGATTATCAATGTAAATTGGAGGTGATATATGGTATTTATTCTGCATTAATTATTATGAGGCGATTGCATTGAACTTAGAATTGTTTTTTTTATTTTATTTCTTAGGGGAGTAAGTTATTTATATTATTGAATTTTCAATGTCGGAAAAATTATGGTGTATTCTACATCGCAATTTCTCACGGCAACAACCAAGATAGCAAAATCCATTTGGGGTTTTGCTATCTATTTGGGAGGCTCCCACTGGGTATAGCAACTTGTTAACTTTTGTGGTGAAAATATAGTTTTACATTTTTGGGGTGGAACTTTAAATTGTATATTATTTAACAATATTAGAAATCTTCAGTGGGAGTTTGCCAAATGGATATATCTATTTATTCTATTTGTTAAAAGTACCTTGACAGGGTACAGTCATTGATATATCATTATCTAATAGTATAATGATAAAAACAATGATTAAGAGGATTAGTCGATATAAGCCCCAAGAGAGGAAAAGCCAGCGGCTGAAAGCTTTTCCGGGATATGATCGGTGAAAGTAGCTTATAAGTTTGATAACTGAAATTGATATATATCTTAAGTAGGTTATTACGGCAGCGGACCGTTATTTCGCTTAAGAGCCCTAAGGGGAATTATGGTGGTACCGCGGAAATATGCCTTTCGTCCATTTTTTGGATGAAGGGCTTTTATAATGTCTGCGAAGCTAAGGAGATGATTGATTGAATCAAATTAAAATTATAGCTATTATTTTTATTGCAATGGGTGCAATAACGGTCTTTGGGTCAAAAGCTATTGTAAAGAGGTTTGAGCTTAACAAAAGAACAACCTGTGATTTCGAGCATGAGATGAGTGAGGAAGAACTGGAAGAGTATCTTTTTAATAAAGCGGTTGTGAGGTGCAAGATGTTGGGTATGATCCTTGCATTGCCGGGTTTTATCATGTTCTTGGCTGACACAAGAGTATAATAATTGATTTTTAGTATTTTTAATCATACTTTAAGAAAGGCAGGTCGAATATAATGGAAGAAAACAAAAACCTAGAAAAAACATATGATCCTAAGCAAGTTGAAGAAAGACTATATAAAAAGTGGATGGATAATGATTATTTCCATGCAGTAATAGATAAAGAGAAGGAGCCTTATACGATTGTCATACCCCCTCCTAACATTACGGGCCAGCTTCACATGGGGCATGCTCTTGACAATACTCTGCAGGACATACTCATTAGATGGAAAAGGATGCAAGGGTACAGCACTTTGTGGCTTCCCGGCACCGACCACGCCAGTATTGCTACTGAAGCCAAAATAGTTGAGGCTATGGCTAAAGAGGGCATAACAAAAGAAATGATAGGTCGCGATAAGTTCCTTGAAAGAGCATGGGACTGGAAAAAACTCTACGGAGGAAGAATTGTGGAGCAGCTTAAAAAGCTTGGCAGCTCCTGTGATTGGAAAAGAGAAAGGTTTACAATGGATGAGGGCCTTTCAGAAGCAGTTAAGGAAGTGTTCATAAGGCTTTATAACAAAAAGCTTATATATAGAGGCGAAAGGATAATAAACTGGTGCCCGAAGTGTAATACATCCATATCTGATGCAGAGGTTGAGTATGAGGAAAAGGAAGGAAGCTTCTGGCATATAAAGTACCCTGTAAAGGATACCAATGAGTTTATAGTGGTTGCGACAACAAGGCCTGAGACAATGCTGGGAGATACTGCTGTTGCCGTTAATCCTGATGACGAAAGGTATAAGCACCTTTTGGGTAAAATGGTTGTTTTACCGCTCATGAACAGGGAGATACCTATAATAGCCGACAGCTATGTTGATAAGGATTTTGGTACAGGTGCAGTTAAGATAACTCCATCACATGACCCAAATGACTTCGAGGTGGGATTAAGACATAGCCTTCCCCAGATCAAGGTTATGAACGACGATGCCACCATGAATGAAAACGCAAGACAATACCAGGGGATGGACAGATATGAGGCAAGAAAGCAGATAATTGAGGACCTTAAGAATCTGGATTTGCTTCTTAAGATACAGCCCCATAATCACAACGTAGGAACATGCTACAGATGCAGCACCGTTATTGAGCCAATGATATCCAAACAGTGGTTTGTTCATATGAAGCCATTAGCGGAGCCTGCTATAGAAGCTGTTAGAAATGGAACCATAAAGTTTGTACCTGAAAGATTTGCAAAAATCTATTTTAACTGGATGGAAAATATACAGGATTGGTGTATTTCAAGACAGCTGTGGTGGGGACACAGGATTCCGGCTTATTATTGTCAGGGATGCGGTAAGGCTGTTGTTGCAAGTGAAATGCCCGATACATGTCCGGACTGTGGAGGAACCAAGTTCCAGCAAGATCCCGATACACTCGACACATGGTTTAGCTCTGCATTATGGCCTTTCTCAACGCTGGGATGGCCGGAAAAAACAGAGGATCTTGCCTATTTCTATCCAACAAGCGTCCTTGTAACCGGATACGATATAATATTCTTCTGGGTTGCGAGAATGATATTCTCGGGCTTGGAGCAGATGGGCAAAGAGCCTTTTAAGTATGTGTTTATCCATGGAATAGTCAGGGATGAGCAGGGCCGTAAGATGAGTAAATCCTTAGGCAACGGTATAGACCCGCTGGAGGTAATTGATAAGTACGGAACCGATTCATTGAGGTTTGCACTTACAATAGGTGTATCTCCGGGAAGCGATCTGAGGTTCTCTGATAAGAAGGTTGAGTCAAGCAGAAACTTCACAAATAAAGTATGGAATGCTTCAAGGTTTGTTCTTATGAACTTTGATGAGGATATTGATTTTTCCAAAGTTAATGAAGCAAGGTTTACTGTTGCAGACAAGTGGATACTTACAAGGATAAATAACCTTTCTAAAGAAATTACAGAAAACATGGAAAGGTTCGAGGCTGGAATAGCATTGCAGAAGGTTTATGAGTTTATATGGGAAGAATTCTGTGACTGGTATATAGAATTGGTAAAGCCAAGGCTTTATGATAAAGAGAATGAATCAAGGCTGGAAGCCCAGTTTGTTTTAAATTATACATTAGGCAATGCATTAAAGCTGCTCCACCCATTTATGCCGTTTATAACTGAAGAGATTTACTGCCATCTTATAAACGATGATGATAGCATAATGGTTTCAAAATGGCCGGAGTATGTTGAAAAGTATAACTATTCCCGAGATGAAGCTAAAATGCAGCTTATTATGGAGGCAGTACGCAGTATAAGAAATATAAGGGCGGAGATGAATGTGCCCCCATCAAGGAAAGCTAAAATAATTTTTGTGGCCTCAGGAAATGAAGAGCAGAAGATACTTGAGGAAGGAAGAACCTACTTTGAGAAACTGGCAAGTGCATCGGATGTGGTTGTCCAGTCGGATAAAAACGGAGTTCCTGAAGATGCTGTGTCCTCAGTCATTGCAGGAGCAGAAATATTTATTCCGCTTGATGCCCTTGTTGATATGGAAAAGGAAATAGAGAGGCTTGAAAAGGAAAAAGCCAACCTTGAGAAGGAATTGGAAAGAGTAAAAGGAAAGCTTTCAAATGAAGGGTTTGTGGCGAAAGCTCCTGCAAAAGTTATAGAGGAAGAAAAGTCAAAGCTAATGAAATATCAAGAAATGTACGATAAAGTTGTTGAGAGAATTAAAGGACTAAGTAAATAATATTATTGTTAAAACAGCCCGCATAAATATATGTTAGGGCTGTTTTAAAGAATAAGTAAAGTATTTATCTATAATCTCTATGCAGAATGTTTTGGAGGAGCTAATGTATGTTAAAGAAACTTAGTGATTTTATTGTCAAATTCAGGTGGGGGTTTATTGCATTCTGGATTGTATTTGTAATATGTGTGCAGATTTTTGCACCTTCCCTTTCCAAAGTTGCAAGCAGTAACCAGGAGAGTTTCTTACCCCCGGACAGCGATCCTATTAAGGCCAATACCCTGTATAACCAATTGTTTCCGGCTAAAGGCGGAAAGTGCAGCCTCACTCTTGTTTTTGAAAACAAGGAAGGGCTCACGGAACAGGACAAAAACTATATGCTGAGCCTGGAGGAGTTTTACAGGAAGCATGAAAAAGATTATAGGATATCGGATATAGTATCTCCGGTATCTAAAAAAGAGTTTGAAAACTATATGATCAGTAAGGATAAAAAGGCTGCTCTTATGACAATTGACCTGAGTGTCAAAATGTATACAGAGGAGTCGGATAACCTAATTATTACAATGAGGGACGGCCTCAAAAAAGACTCCGACAGGAAGATTGAAGGTATGCCCGATGCACCGAGAGGGCTTTCAGTAAACATAACAGGAGATGCTGCGATTGTGCAGGAGGAACATCAGACTGTAAATAAAAGCATGGAAATAACAGCTATAATTACCATAGTGCTTCTTGTTGTGGTGCTTTTGCTTATTTACAGATCGCCTATTGCACCATTTGTACCTTTGATAACGATAGGAATTTCATTTCTTATATCCAGAGGAGTGGTGGCATGGCTTGCGGAACTAGGACTAAACGTATCATCTTTTACCGAGACATTTCTAATTGCAGTTTTATTTGGTGCAGGGACGGATTATTGCCTCCTCATAATATCTCGGTTCAGGGAAGAATTATCACAGGGCAAGGATAAGACGGAAGCATTAAAATCTGCTGTTCCCAGCACTGGCGAGGCTATAATATCAAGTGCCGGAACAGTAATTATAGGTTTTTCAATGATGTTCTTTGCAAATTTTGGACTTTATAAAACAACGGGACCCAGTGTAGGAATAGGGGTTGCAATAACATTGCTTGCAGTTATGACTCTGACCCCTTCTATAGTCTCGGTCCTGGGGGAAAAAATATTCTGGCCTGCTCGCCCATCAAAAGGACAGACAGGAAAGAAGCAGAGTACGTTTTGGTATAAGCTATCGCTTTTGGTTACTCAGAAGCCCACAAGATTTATAATTGTATGTCTTATCATATTTGTTCCATTTATGATTTCAGTAAAAGGTCTTGACCGTTCATTTGACCAGCTTAATGAATTGCCGGCATCGGCAGATTGCGTCAAGGGTTTTAATATTATGAGCGAACATTTTGGACAGGGTGAGATACTTCCTGTTAGAGTAGTCATAAAATCCGATAAAAACCTTTTGGACAACAAATCGCTGCAGGTAGTTGAACAGATTTCTCAAAATGTTTCCAAGATTGATAATGTAGCCAAAGTTAGATCTGCTACAAGACCTGATGGCACTAAAAGGAATGAGCTTACAGTATCATACTTTTTAAATAGTATATCTAAAGAAATGGATAATTCACAACAGTCTGACAATACAAAAAACAGTCTTGACAAGGTTAAGGATATCAATAAAATGGCGGATAATATGTCGGGAAAGGGTGGCTTTGGAAAGCTTGTTGACGCCACAGGACAGACAATCCAAGGTATATCTCATGTTAATGACGGTCTTGAAAGCCTGGGAGAAGGAACCAGGAGTGCAGCAAATGGTCTTACAGCTATTAATGGAGGTCTTGAAAAATTGACCACAGGCGTAGATAATACTGCTCAGGGTATAGAAAAGGCAGCTGCAGCTATTGTAAATGCGAAGAAAAGTCTTGAAGGGATGGCTAAGGACAAACCTGAAATTGTTCAGGATATAAACTACCAGACTGCTTTAGGAACAGTTGCGGGTGTATCTGAAAACATGGGCAAGATATCAATTGGACTTAGGGATATAAAAAAGGGTATGTCAGACTCCAATGAAGGTATTTCGTCTGCTAAGGATGGGCTTTCAAAGGTAGGTGAGGGGATAGTAAAATCGTCGTCTGCACTTAACCAGGTACAGGTTGCTTTAGAGCAAATAAGGGATGGACAGAAGTTGGCGCAGGATGAGATAACAACTGCTATGGGCAGCCTGAAAGAGGCATTTTCAGGCTTGGATAATAGCAAGATGGACCTTGACAAGTTAACTGAAGGCCTTGATAAGATAAAGCTGTATGCAGATGAATATTATGCAGCACACAAGGACAGTGACAGTACCTTCTTTATGCCGGCCAATGCAGAAGAAATTGAACCGGGATTCAAGGATTTTAAAAATGCCATGAAGGGATATATATCTGAAGATTCAAAGGGTATGGTACTTGACGTGGTATTGTCCATACCGCCGTATAAAATAGAGGCTCTAGACACATCCAAGGATATTAAAAGGGTTGTTGAAGAAACATTGAAAAAATCATACCTAGATGGTTCAACAATGCATGTAGGGGGTATATCCGCAACCTTTGACCATGTAAGGGATATAACTGCCCATGATTTTGTAAAGCTTATGTTATTTGTGCTAATTGGAATCTTTATAGTGCTTTGCCTGCTTTTAAGGAGCATTATTGCACCTTTCTATCTGCTTCTTACGATAGTTATAAGCTATGCAACAACAATGGGTATTAGTTTTATTGTATTCCAGGTAATAATGGGTTATGAAGGGCTTAGTTGGTCAACTACATTCTTTGCTTTTTGCCTCCTTGTAGCTCTGGGTGTGGATTATAACATATTCCTCATTTCAAGGGTGAAGGAGGAGTATAAACCCGGAGATGTTACAGGCGGGGTAGCAAGGGCACTTGCTTCAACGGGTGGTATAATAACCTCCTGTGGAGTTATTATGGCAGGTACCTTTGGAGCACTTCTAGCTTCTCCGATAAAACCCCTTTTTGAGATAGGGTTTGCAGCGGTTGTCGGCCTTCTGATGGATACATTTATTGTAAGGAGTCTGTTTGTTCCTGCGATTGCTGTAAAAGTAGGTGAGCTGAACTGGTGGCCCGGCAGAAAAGTCAAAGTATTAGCTAGAGATGAGTAAATGGAAGATAGTTATATACAGTGAGCGAAATTGCAATTTTTATAAGATGTACTTGCAGAAACCAGCGTTATATGTTAATATGAATTATAACAATTTGAGATTTACATACTACCTTGTAAGTAGTTTATAAAATGGCGTAGAGGCTTTTCTTGAAACAGATTTATTCTGTTTGGAGGAAAGCTTTTTTTTAATATCTGGGAAATTACGGTGTGTGCTACACCGCAAAATTGCAAAGAGGGTGATTCTTATGCAGAGCCAATCAAATCAAAAAGTATACTATGGAGATGAAAAACTGAGCACATGGTTTGAGGAATTATCACTTCCTGTAGCACCGCTGTGCAATATGATGTGTAATTATTGTTCGAAGGAAAATGATTGCATCAACAATGGAAACGATCCGGCACATCTCAGTAGGGCAATGACTCCGCGACAGGCAGTCAACTGGGCTTATGCTTCTGCAAAGCGAAATAGTAGGATTAAAACAATAAGAATCTCCGGACCTGGGGAGCCGCTTTTTAATAATCAGACATTTGAAGTACTTAAAAGGCTTAACACATACATGCCTGATCATATATACAGTGTAAGCACCAACGGATTACTTCTTGATGAAAGAGTTCAGGAACTGAAGGATTTGAAGGTACAAAAGGTCAATATTTCTTTAAATGCCATATCGAATTTAGCATTAATGAAGCTTTATTCCAGGGTTATAATTGGGAACCAAATAATAGTAAATTCTGAGGCAATGGCAGGAAAAATCATTGAGAGTCAGTTCAATGGAATAAAAAAGTGTATGAATTATGGTATGACTGTCAAGATAAATACCATATGTTTTCCCGGAATTAATGACAAGGAATTGTACAGCCTGGCATCAAGGTGTAAGGGACTTGGAGTAAAATCCATGAGCCTTATTGCTTTTAATCCGAGGGGCAAACTTAAGGGGCTAAGGGTACCTAATATTGCAGAAATGGCAAATATGAAAGTTGAATTGAAAAAGATCATAAGAAGGGTTGAGGTTAAAAATTTTATTTGACGGGAGAAATGCTTTTACTGAATCCTTGAACCACATCATTGGAAACATATATCTTTTAAATCCTTTTCTTCAATTTCTCTGTTTTTTATCATTCTAATTTCTCCTGTAATTATATCATGCTGTATATGAGCTTTGATTATGGTTCAGTATTGGTATGTTTTTAATAGTATAATAATATAGCAAAAATGAGAAACAACCGATATTGATATTACAGTTATGAAGATTGTAGACAGGATTTTCATTTGTGGGAAGGCGGATTGCCCATGACTTGTCCCATATAACCATAAAAATATCACTCATAACTTTATTTAATTGCAAAAAGTATGGTACACTTATTTTAATTATATAATAAGTTGGGTGATATATATGAATCATGGTTTTGTAAAAGTTGCGGCTGCGGTTCCGGAACTAAAAGTGGCTAATTGTGAGTTTAATTCTGAAAAAATTGTAGAATTTATTATGAAGGCGGACAAGGAAGATTGCCAGATAATACTGTTCCCAGAGCTTTCCATTACTGCTTATACATGCGGGGATCTGTTCCACCAAGAGATTTTGCTGGAACAGTCCATGACATATTTAAGCAGTATATTGGAGAATACAAAGGATACTGATATTGTTGCAATTGTAGGGATGCCGGTTAAGATTGATGCACAGCTTTTTAATTCAGGTGTTGTGATACAATCGGGAGAAATACTCGGGGTTGTTCCCAAAACCTATATACCAGGCTATAAGGAATTCTACGAGGAACGCTGGTTTGCATCAGGGGTAAAAGCGTTAAGTGATACGGTATGGCTTTGTGGCAGAAATGTTCCTTTTGGAGTGGATCTTTTGTTTGATGCTGTAAACTTTAACGGTGCGTGTTTCGGTGTAGAAATATGTGAAGATTTATGGGTTCCTGTTCCGCCAAGCTCATACCAATCAATGCTTGGAGCAACAATGCTGTTCAATCTCTCTGCAAGTAATGAGATTATTGGAAAAAGCGAATACAGGAGAGAACTTATAAAACAGCAGTCTGCAAAGTGTATTGCGGGATATATCTATGCATCAAGCGGTATTTACGAATCAACTACAGATATTGTTTTTGGGGGACATGCACTGATTGCCGAAAATGGAGGGGTATTGTGCGAAAACGAAAGATTCTCCATGAACGGTCAACTGTTATGCTGTGAAATAGACGTTGCAAAGTTAAACAACGACAGGATGAAAAATACAAGCTTTATGGAAGCTAATGTTAAGAACAGGGCAAGGAAAATAGGTTTTAATATAAAAGAAGCAAAGCTAAATGATATATGTAGGTTTATTGATCCTCATCCATTTGTTCCGGCAGATGTGGGAAGCCGTGATAAAAGATGCAGAGAGATATTTGACATACAGACTTCCGGCCTTGCAAAGAGGCTTATTCATACTGGTGTAAAAAACACTGTAATCGGAATTTCCGGTGGGCTTGATTCAACTCTTGCTTTGCTTGTGACATGGAAGACCTTCGAAATATTGGGTATTCCCATGGAAAACATTCATGCCATTACAATGCCTGGCTTTGGAACAACCGATGAAACATACTATAATGCATTGGAATTAATGAAGTCATTGAATGTTTCCATAAAAGAAATTGATATTAAGCCCTCATGTATTCAGCACTTTAAGGATATCGGGCATGATATGTCAATTCATGATGTTACATATGAAAATGTGCAAGCCAGGGAACGTACTCAGATACTTATGGATATTTCCAATAAAATAAATGGAATAGTGATTGGAACAGGGGATTTGTCGGAATTGGCATTGGGCTGGTGTACTTACAATGGTGACCATATGTCCATGTATTCCGTAAACTGCAGTATACCCAAGACACTGGTAAAATTCCTGGTAGAGTGGGTTGCGGATAATATGTCGAATCAGAATACCAGAAGTGTGCTGAAAAAAATTCTCAGTACCCCCATAAGCCCGGAGTTACTTCCTCCCGATGAAAAAGGCAATATAAATCAGAAGACCGAGGATATAATAGGTCCCTATGAATTACATGACTTTTTCCTATATCATATGATCAGGTACGGTGCATCCCCCGATAAGATTTTATTCCTATGCAGAAAAGCTTTTAATGGAAGTTATGAAGATGATGTGATAATCAAATGGCTGAAGACTTTCCTTAAGAGATTTTTCTCTCAGCAGTTTAAGCGGTCATGTTTACCTGATGGGCCTAAGGTTGGAACAATCAGTCTTTCACCAAGGGGAGACTGGCGTATGCCCAGTGATGCAGACGTAAATCTATGGCTTAAGGACATTTAGGCATTCCAGTTAAAAAGAATATTCACATGCAAAGACAATACCTCATTCGTCAGGTATTGTCTTTAACCGCAATCTCTAAATTTAGTATCCATGAGATTAATATCGCTGTATGGAGATTTAATCTCATTTTGGGTATTTTTCTGCGATTTTTTTACAACACTAATTCGTATTATGCTTAAATAGCGAAGGAAAAGTACCGCAAAAATAATCCCTCCCATAAAGCCTATAAAAATACCTTCAAAAAAAGCTAGAAACATTGTTTTCACCATTTATCATAAGAATAGAATTTTTTAGTGTTATCCAGCTGCATACTTATTCTAACATTATTCAACAAAAAGGGAAACACTTTTTTGTAAAAATTTTATAAATTTTATATTAATTATATGGAATATTGTGCCGATAAAATAAAAATAATAAAAAATTAAAAATAACTATTGACAGATTGGACTTTTTATCTTAAGATATTTTTGTGTCTTTTTTGAGGTCTGCGAAATCGTGTTGTAATGCACATCACAATTTCTTTCGACAACAATCAAATTCGCAAAATCGTAAATGATTTTTGTGTAGGCATCAATGTGGTGGATGTAGCTCAGTTGGTTAGAGTGCCAGATTGTGGCTCTGGAGGTCGTGGGTTCGACTCCCATCATCCACCCCACTAAAACTTATAGAGGTGAGAAGTTGCAATTGCTTATAATCGACTTCACACTTCTCAATAATGGGATGTCGCCAAGCCGGTAAGGCACCAGACTTTGACTCTGGCATTTCGTTGGTTCGAGTCCAGCCATCCCAGCCATTAGGGCCATTAGCTCAGTTGGCAGAGCACATGACTTTTAATCATGGTGTCCCGCGTTCGAGTCGCGGATGGCTCACCAAAACTAAAAATTCCGGGATTATGTGATCCCGGAATTTTTAAATGTTCAACAAAATATATTTACCTGAAAAATTATCTGTAAGGAAACAAAATCGTTCTGAAGAGTTAATCATAAGGTGTAAGCAAAGGGGATAAGCCATGGTAAACAATAAAATTAAAAATAGCCTGCCTAATAACATTGATTATGGAAAGTATTCCGTTTCAGAACTAATTAAGCTTATTGAATTCAATAAGGTTGGATTTCCGGAACCTGTATTAAGGAATTTGGTCACAAGAGAACAAGAAGCTGTTCCTGTATTGATGGATGTGCTTAAAAAGGTTTATGACAATTATAAAAGATATGCCAATGATGATGATTATTTTGGGCATATTTACGCAATATATCTTCTTGCACAATTCAGGGTATCCGATGCATACAAAGTGTATGTTGATATGTTAAGGCTACCAGGTGATTTAGTTTATAAACTTTTTGGGGATTCCGTATGTGAATCTACAGGCAGACTCCTTGCATCACTGTGCGGAAATGATTATGAACCTATTAAAAGTATAATAATAGATGACAGTATAGATGATGTTATTAGAAGTCATGCTGTTGCGGCAATAGCTATACTCGCTGTTCAAGGTGTATTGAACAGGGAAGAAGCATTAAAATATTACAAGGATCTCTTGATCTCCGACAACTGGGATAAAAATGAGTCGGTTATGGCGGAGATTGTGTCTGCTTGCAGCGATTTATACCCGGCTGAAGTGATTGATGAGATCAAAACTGTATACGAAAAGGAACTGGTAGATGTTCTTGTAATTGAACTTGATGATGTGGAAGAAATACTAAAGATGGATAAGGATGAAGTTCTTGAAAGGACTGGAAATGACATATACTATCATTATATTGACGATGCAATAGAGGAAATAAAGGATTGGAATTGCTTTTATCAAAGTGGCAGTCAAACTGCCTTAGGAGAGTCTGAGAAAGTGGGGCCAAATCAACTTTGTCCTTGCGGAAGTGGAAGAAAGTATAAAAAGTGCTGCGGATAAAATATAGTTTTAAGATTTGTGCATATAAAAGGTGTGTTACAAAACTATTTTTAGTTTTGTAACACACCTTTTTGTATAAAAACAGCAAAATGCTGGTCCAAAAGGGCCCGAAGATGTTGTATAATTAGTTATAAATAAAAAGACTACACAACAAACAAGCTATATATAATTTTTTGGGCAATACAAACATAAATAATATTTTAATATAGTCGAAGTGCTATCAGGACATTTTCTATCAAATGAGGTGAATTTATTGGGTATATTTCACATTTTTAAAAAGAAAGAGAACACTTATAATGAAGGCAACGAGCAATTTAATAATGCCCAAAAAGCCTTTGAGGGAGGGAATTATCAGGAGGCTTTAAGACTTCTTGTTTTTGCATTTTCATCGGATCCTTCATTTTTAGGGTGTTATAAGCTTGCAAATGAGTGCTTGTTAAAGCTTGGAGCAACAGACGAAGCGAACTTATTTAAGGATGCAATCACAAAGTTCAATAGTTTTGAACCCTTTTATAATCTGGGATATCATTTTATTGATGTGGGGCATAACAGGATGGCAATTCCATTTCTTGAAAGAGCACTTTCAATATCTCCAGGTGATTTAAAGGCAACAATGGAATTAACGCTTGCTTTAACAGCTCAATTCCAGCCCGGAAAAGCAAAACTGCTTCTTGAAAAAGTCGACAAAGGAGAAGATTTCTGGGTATGGTATCAGTATTACTGGTATTGTTTGTTATCAAACAGCATTGAAGGAATAGAAGAGTTTATTTCTTCTGCAAAAGGTTGTTTTGGGAAACAAAGTGCAGAAAATGAGAATATTGCTAATTGTGTTTGCATGATAGAGAAGTTGGAAGAGTGTTTTTTAAGGCACAAGACCATTTTAAAACCTGAAATGTTTATTAAATACTGGCACTATATACAATATGGTTCAGTAGTGATTCAATATTTTGATGATAATGAGGAGAACCTTAATGTTGCAGGAGGTAGATATGTTGCAAAATGGGGAAGTAATGAGGAGATTAAATCAATATTATTAAGATTAAAAGGTTTTCTTGAGAAACTAAATTTGTCCTGTAATTCTATTTCTTATTTACCGGACAGAGACTCGGAAATTATTGGAAAAGTTTTGTCAGAATTAATGAGATTACCTTCAAGTATATATAAAAAGCAACTTGAGGAAAATCAACTGATAATTGCAGCAAATAATAATCTCTTAAACGAGTATCCTGAGTTAGCGGAAATTAGTAATGGTCAGATTGTATTTGCATTTAATCAAGATTGGTTAAATGTTTCTACATTAACACCTGACATTTGTGGATTAATGTCTCAGACATATTTTTTTCCATGGAACGGAGGGCTTAAGGTAAATAGTGAAACTGGAAAGCTGGATCAACTGCCTCCCGATCAAAGGTCAACAAGTTATATTGTAACTGAGATTTTAAGTGAAAATATTGATGTTCAAGGGGATTTTGGGGAGAATGTACAGTTTTATATGGAAAGAAAAGAATATTTGAAATGCTCTGGGAAGGCTGGAAAAAAGCGATTACCTTTTAGAGTAGATAGCCCTGTACCTGGATCGTATTTTTGTTAGGAAGTATTCATTGGTGGATTTTCTGCATGTAAACCCTTATCTATTTTATTATGCATTCATTTAAGTTCGCTAAAAATCAAAACAGATGGTGAAATTAATAAAAACATTGAATTTTCACCATCTGTTTTATATTGCGTCTACCAAAAAGTTAAAAGCTCGTCGCTATATCCACAAGGTTGATGTCCTTATTTCTTTCCTCAGCCCAGCGAATTGACCATTCGTTTTCAAAGAGCAGAACATGCCGGTTCTCGCTGTCCTCTGTGATCATTGTAGAACTTGTCAGGTTAAGTTTTCTAGGGTCAATGTTTTCGCCTACAATCCACCTGGCATGTTTAAAAGGAAGATGCTGTATTTTGATGTCAACACCATACTCATATTTTAATCTGTATTCGAGAACTTCAAACTGAAGTGCACCGACAGCACCCACAATAAGTGCTTCAATACCTATATCGATTTGTTTGAAGGTCTGAATGGCTCCTTCCTCTGAAAGCTGCATTATTCCCTTTTGGAACTGCTTTCTTTTCATTGAGTCGGAGGCAGTTACTCTTGCAAAGTGCTCGGCAGGGAATATGGGAATACCATCAAACCTGAGCTGCGAGTTTCCTTCACTTAGGGTGTCTCCAATGTTAAAAATACCTGGGTCGAAAAGCCCTATGATATCTCCGGGATAAGCCTCTTCTACTATGGTTCTTTCCTGTGCCATAAATTGGGTAGGCTGTGCGAGGCGAATTTCCTTTTTACTCTGAACATGATGAACGGGCATTCCCTTTGTAAACTTGCCGGAACAAATCCTGAGAAATGCGATGCGGTCTCTGTGGGTTGGATTCATGTTCGCCTGTATTTTGAAAATGAATCCTGTGAATTTTTCACTTTCAGGATCAACATCACCAATGGAGGACTTTTTAAAGCCAGGCTTTGGTGCTAAGTTAAGGAACTCTTCCAAGAATGGTTGCACACCAAAATTGGTCATTGCACTTCCAAAAAATATGGGAGTCAATTCACCGGTCATTATCTTCTTTTTGTCAAACTCATCTCCTGCAAGATTGAGCAGCTCAATTTCTTCACACAGCTTGTTGTAGTAATGCTCGCCCAACAGCTCTGAGAAAATTTTATCATTAACACTTCCAACTGTGGAAGATACTGTGGTTTGTCCGTGATTACCGCCGTCAAACAGCTCTATCTGGGACTTTTTTCTGTTATAAACTCCTTTAAAGTCCCCTTCGGTACCAATAGGCCAGTTCATTGGATAAGAACGTATACCAAGGACATTTTCAATTTCTTCCATAAGCTCAAAGGGATCTTTACTCGCTCTATCCATTTTATTCACGAAGGTGAAAATGGGTATGCCTCTCATTTTACATACATGAAAAAGCTTAATGGTCTGTGCTTCCACACCTTTCGCACCATCTATAAGCATAACTGCACTATCGGCCGCAACCAGGGTTCTGTATGTATCTTCACTGAAATCCTGGTGACCAGGTGTGTCTAGAATATTTATACAATAATCATTATATGTGAATTGGAGAACACTGGATGTTACTGATATACCCCTTTGCTTTTCTATCTCCATCCAATCTGAAACCGCATGTTTATTGGTTTTTCTTGACTTTACAGAACCTGCCAGTCTGATGGCACCACCATACAGCAGCAGTTTTTCCGTCAAAGTTGTTTTACCTGCGTCAGGGTGAGAGATTATAGCAAAGGTTTTTCTGCGTGATACTTCATTACATATTGTTTCTTTTAAATCCGGCATTTTTAAACCTCTTTCAATAATTTTTGGGTATATTCGTCAAATAAGACGGCAGATTAATTTTATAGTAAAATAATATTTCCTGTCAAATTTAATGCATTATATAGTATTCTTTCCCGATTTCCTGTTTTAAAGTGCATTTTTTATGGCATTTACTGCTTCGAGATTAAATCTCTCTATAAATCCCCGGGCGTAGCTTATAATATCAATATCGACATTTTCGATAAGGGGTGTTAGGTCCATTCCCAATATGGAATTGGCTAGTGAGTCGGATTCTTGCGAACTATAAAAGGTAGCATTTGCACATCTTCGGCCGATAGCTGCCTTGTGGTATTCCTTGTTGCCTGATATTTGGGAATTATAGACCTCAATCAGTGCAGCTGCAATGTTTGGGTTTTCGGATACATCAAAGATTATTCTATCTTGAGATACAAGCCAGTCAAGGCTTCGCCATACTTCACAACCATAAAGCTCTTTTGGTCTTTCTGAAGGAGAGAGCTCCCGGATGGCATTGATTACCTTAACAGCAACGCTTAAATGAGTCTGATGCTTGTCAAAAAGATTGTGAGTATATATTATTTCCGGTTTTGCTTTTAATATAATAGATTTTAAGTCCTTTAAGATGTCTTTATTATAAGGGTCCTTAGCTTCGCGGCTGCTGTAGTTCAGCATGGCAACAGAACTGTATTCACCTACAAAAGCAGCCTTCTTTTGTTCAAGCTTTCTTATATTAATAAACTCTTCGTCTGAAAAAGAACTGTAAAATTCTCCTTTTGAGCTTCCGGCTCCGTTAGTTACAACTACACCTGTAAGCCATTTGGAGTTATTGCAAAAACACTCTGCTATGCCTTGATATGCCATGATTTCAAT
This sequence comes from Pseudobacteroides sp., assembly GCF_036567765.1. Classification (NCBI taxonomy): domain Bacteria; kingdom Bacillati; phylum Bacillota; class Clostridia; order Eubacteriales; family Oscillospiraceae; genus Pseudobacteroides; species Pseudobacteroides sp. Next base: position 72,484 of record NZ_DATCTU010000036.1, on the reverse strand, counting down.
ATCATCCTGGTGTGCAGCAATTGCCATGTGTGTAGTTCGCTCAATTGCCTCAGCCGCATCTTTTCCATCAGGAATAAATATTTCAGAACCTGCTTTTTTAAAGTCCAAACCAATCAGCCCCCATAACTAACATATTTCAAAATGATTCTATAGCACGAGAATATGCATGTCAATATATGCTTTGGAAATGAATAAACATGCCTTGAAAATAATAAAAGGAGGAATTTTGTGCGATTTATAGAATATTATTATATGATTTAATATAACAATAGAACTATATGAAAAGTGATCAATAGCACTTTTGAATTCTTTAAATTTGATTAATAATACACTTTTAATATAGCATAATTACTATATGACAGGATAGAGGAGACAAAACATGAAAGAACATGATTTAAAAATGGTTAGGGTTGGCTTTAAGAATGGATCTGAAAGACTGGTAGCTGAAGGTGTATCTTTAGAAGAATTGGCAAAGGATTATGAAAAGGATTATAAATATCCCATTTTTGCAGCAAAGGTAAATAATGATATTAAAGAGCTTAATTACATTATTACCGATAATTGTGATTTGGAGTTTCTTGATTTGACTGATGAAGACGGAATGAGAATATACAGAAGAAGCTTGCATTTTATATTGATTAAGGCAGTACATGATCTGTTTCCTGAAAGAAAGCTTGTTATCTGCCATACCATCAGTAAAGGAATATATTGCGAATTGAAAGGTGAAAAGCCCCTTGATCAGGGTGAGGTAACACTCATTGAGAAAAGGATGTGGGAGTTGGTTAATGCAAACATTCCTTTTGTCAAAAGGATTATGTCCCGTGATGATGCAAAGGAGCTATTCAAAAAGAGCGGCAGGTTAGACAGGTACAGGGCAGTGGAACACAGGCGTAAGCCCTATGTGACAATGTATAACTGCGATGATCTTGATGATTATTTTTATGGGTACATGGCACCTGGGACAGGACATATTAAAAAATTCGCACTTAAGTTTTATGCACCGGGGCTTATTCTGATGTATCCCGATAAACGTGATCCTTCGAAAATGCCTGAGTTTGAAGAACAAAAAAAATTATTTTCAATTTTTAAGGAATATAAAAAGTGGGGAAGTATATTAGGTGTTAATAATGCTGGGGATATAAATAATATTATTATGGAAGGGCAGATAAATACACTTATAAGGGTTTCGGAGGCTTTGCATGAGAAAAAAATTGCCCAGATTGCCGATCTCATTACAAACAGTGAGAACAAAAAAAGAGTTGTTCTTATATCTGGACCTTCTTCATCGGGTAAGACTACATTTGCTCAAAGACTTTCTGTACAGCTTAGGGTAAATGGATTAAAGCCTGTTACTGTATCTCTCGATGACTACTTTGTTGACAGAGAGCATACGCCTAAGGATGAAATGGGTGATTACGACTTCGAGGCATTAGAAGCCATAGATGTGGAACTTTTTAATCAGCAGCTAAGTGAATTGATTTCCGGTAAGGAAGTAGAGGTGCCTATTTTCAATTTTACAAAGGGTTGCAGGGATGATGTTGGCAGAAAGCTAAAAATAGATGATGACCAGTTAATAATAATAGAAGGCATACATGGCCTCAATGAAAAACTCACATCCCTTATCCCCAAGGAAAGAAAGTTTAAGATTTATGTAAGTGCACTGACTTCTCTTAGCATAGACGAACATAACAGGATTCCTACTACCGATTCAAGGCTGATAAGAAGAATAGTAAGGGATTTTCAGTTCAGGGGAAGCACAGCGGCTAGTACCTTGCAAAGATGGCCATCTGTCAGAAGGGGAGAGGAAAAAAATATTTTCCCATATCAGGAAGAAGCGGATATAATGTTCAACTCTGCATTGGTTTATGAGTTAGGAGTTTTGAAAGTCCTTGCAGAGCCATTATTGGCCGAGATTGGCAGCATGTCCTCAGAATATTCTGAGGCGAAGAGACTTATTGAATTTCTAGGAAATTTTCTTCCCGTGGATACAAAGGAAATACCTTTAAACTCAATTATTAAAGAATTTCTTGGAGGAAGTTGTTTTTGCTAATAATTAATAATTTATATTGATTAATAGTATATTATTGTATAAAATTATTAAAGTGTAAATCATAGTTGCTTTAGAAAGCCATCAATTATTACGATATTAAGAGTGTAAAATACTAATCGCTTTTAATACAAATATTAAAAAACAGGAGGATTATTAATGAAGAAATTTTTAACCATTGTAACTGCTTGCCTGGTTATTGGAGGAGTTGCTATAACTTCCTCTGCAGCAAGTAAAGTTAAAGAAAGCCCAGATATCAAAATTGCAATAGATGGCAAGATTGGGCAGTATTCTGATGTTCCTATCATACAGGATGGAAGGACGCTGCTTCCGTTAAGGGCTGTGTTGGAAAAACTGGGAGTACAGAATGATGACGACCATATTATGTGGGAGCCTCAGGAAAAAACTATAACAATAAACAAGGAATCCAAGAAAATATTCCTTCAGGTGGGAAATAAAAAGGCTCAGATCGATGAAACAAGCTTTGAGCTGGATGTTCCCCCAGTGATTTATAAAAGCAGAACTTACATACCTGCCAGATTTGTTGCCGAAAGCTTGGGAAAAAAGGTTGTATGGGATAACAGTACGAGATCGGTACTGATTAAAGAGCCAGCATCATTCGATGAAGTTAAGGATATTCTTACTAAGTCTGAAGCGGCTATGAAAAAAGTAAATAAGGCAAAAATGAATATGAAAATGGATATGAAGATGAGTTCTGCGGATACAGGATCTTTAGCTATTCCAATGGGCGCAGATATAAAGCTTGAAATGGATAAATCCAAAAAGGTTGCTCATATGTTAATGGATATGAAGACAATGGGAATGAGCATCAATATGGAGTTGTATTACGATGACAAAACCCAATATATGAAAGGGTTTCTATTTGAAAACTGGACCAAAAGTACATCAGAAGAAGAGAATTTTGATACAGTAGTCATCGATCAAATGGGATTGGAAATGATCAAAGCCGATGATGTAGGATCCGCAGGCTTGGTTAAGGTAGAAAGCAATAATCCTGACGAAATTGTATTGCAGGGGGCAGTATTTTTCGGTAATTTATCCGAATTAGGAAGCGGATTTGCTGGAGAAGATTCAGGCAGTGGTGATGTACCGAGCGATTATAGTGTTAAGGTCATACTTGACAGCAAGACATACTTATTGAAGAGCTGTGTAATGGATGTAGGAGGCAGCGATCCTGAGAATGGGAATAAGTCTGAAACAACTGGAAGCTTTTCAATTACTTTAACTGATATTAATGGAGATTTTCAAGTTAAAATACCGGATGAGGTTAAGAAAACAGCAATTGATGCAGGTGAAGCAGGTAAGCTTTTCGGAATGTAAAGGATACTGCATATCGGGATATTTATCCTGGTGTGCAGTATTTTATTCCAACGGATTGTTAACTAATTAACAATTTGTTATAATAGTATTATATACAGTAGAGGTTATGGAGGCTTGCATACTTTAATACAGGATACACCACCAGATTATCTCCATTTTCAGAAGGAAAGGAAAAGGGTAAGTATATGAAAATAAATGAAATTTCAACGGTTCTTGAAGCGACGATTATAACAGAGGAACGAAACGATGATGTGGAAATATTTTCTGCATGTGGAGCGGATTTAATGAGCGATGTAATGGCATTTGTCAAAGAGAATGTGGTTTTGCTGACAGGGCTTATTAATCCACAGGTTGTTCGTACTGCGGAAATGATGGATATAAAGGTTATAGTTTTTGTCAGAGGCAAGAATCCTACCCAAGAAATAGTTGATTTGGCAAATGAAAAGGGTATAACTATATTAACGACAAAATATTCTATGTTTATTGCAAGCGGTAAACTTTATGAAGCTGGGATAACCGGAAGAGGTGGTTGTTGTTGACGGATAGTTTCTTGGAACTCAATTATGACATACCGGCAAACGACTTTTTGCATGCGGGAGAGGCTTCCAGTGCGGTTAAAAAAATGCTGAATCAGTTGGGTGTAGCACCTGAAAAGGTGAAAAAGACTGCAATTTCAATGTATGAGGCTGAGATAAACGCAGTGATTCATGCAAACGGTGGGGTAGCACATATAGAAATATGGAGGGATAAAGTAATTATTAAAATATGCGATAAGGGGCCTGGTATTCCAGATGTGGAGCTGGCAATGCAGGAGGGTTATACAACTGCACCAGATCGTGTAAGAGATATGGGCTTTGGAGCCGGCATGGGACTCCCTAACATAAAAAGATATGCAGACCGATTGGAAATAGATACTGAGGTTGGAAAAGGTACCGTAGTTACCATAACTGTTTATCTATAAGTCTATCTATAAAATAAAGAGAATCAGTTGATATGTATGTTGATTGTTTTGCAAAGGGGTGTATGTATGGGAACATATTTTCATTCTGTAACACTAGATGAAGAAAAGTGCAGAGGCTGCACCAATTGTATAAAACGTTGTCCTACAGAAGCAATAAGGGTAAGAAAGAGCAAGGCAAGGATTATTAATGAGAGATGCATAGACTGTGGGGAGTGCATAAGAATATGCCCATACCATGCGAAAAAAGCCATTACCGATCCGTTGGAAATGATTAAAAATTTCAAATACAAGATAGTAATTCCTGCACCATCTTTATACGGACAGTTTAAGAGCACGTTTTCCCGCAACGGTATTTTAGCAGCATTAAAAGGGCAGGGATTCGATGAAATCTATGAGGTTGCAAAAGCAGCGGAGATTGTAAGCAGAGCAACAAAAAAGCTCCTCAAAAAGGACGGTCATAAGTTTCCGCTCATATCATCTGCCTGTCCTGCTGTTGTTCGGTTGATACAGGTGAGATTCCCTAATTTGATTGATAATATATTAAAGCTGGAATCCCCAATGGAGGTTGCAGCCAAAATAGCCAGAGATAAGGCTATGAAAAAGGAAAATCTGGCAAAGGAAGACATCGGTGTATTTTTTATAACACCATGTGCTGCCAAGATGACCAGTGTTATGGCTCCATATGAGAGAGAGTCTTCATCTGTCAGCGGAGTTATATCGATCAAGGATATTTATCTTGGAACATTAAGCAATCTGATGAAGACAAAATCCTCAGAAGATCTCATTACTGCGGGTTTTGAAGGAATTAGATGGGCTAACACGGGAGGGGAAAGTCTCGCTTTAGGAACAGACTCTTTTCTGGCAGTGGACGGGATTCATGAGGTTATAACTATATTGGAAGAGGTTGAGAACGATCGATTGGAAGATGTGGTTTTTATCGAGGCTTTAGCATGTAAAGGCGGGTGTCTTGGAGGGCCTTTAACAATCGAAAACTCATATGTAGCCAGGACCAGGCTTAAAAAGCATATAGATGAAGCAAAGGAAAAATTAATTTCAAATGCAGATCAGGAAGATGGAAATGACAATATTGATTGGACCGGAAGCGTAGAATACAAGCCAGTCTTGAAGCTGGATGATGATATTGAAAAAGCAATGAAAAAGCTTGAAAACCTCCAGCAAATTGAAAACGGGCTTCCAGGGCTTGACTGTGGTGCATGTGGTGCACCCAGTTGCAGAGCACTTGCGGAGGATATTGTAAGGGGAATGGCAAACGAGACCGACTGTTTGTTTAAACTAAGGGACAGGGTTCGGGGATTGGCTATTCAAATGATGGAGCTAGAAGCAATAATGCCTCCTGTTATGGATAAAGAATCAAAGAGCAGGACATCGGATGAGGAGAAATAAATTATGAAAGTGCGGGAGTTTGTAGATAAACTCAACATGAAAGTATGGGCAGGTAATAACGAAGGTCTGGAAAAAGACATAAAAGGTATATATGCATGTGACCTTTTGAGTTGGGTTATGTCCCATGCAAAAAAGGAAGATGCGTGGATTACTGTTCACACAAATCTTAATATTGCTGCGGTTGGGGTTCTGACGGAAGTTTCATGCATTATTGTTCCTGAAGATATCAGCGTTGAGCAGGATACTATAAAAAGGGCGGAGAGTGAAGGTATAGTTATACTGGGAACCGGTCTCAGTGCTTATGAAATATGCTGCAAGGCATATGAATCCGGTATTGGTAAGACTGGAGGAAATAAATGAGGTTAGCATACGATTTGCATATCCATTCGGCATTGTCTGCCTGCTCCGATAAGGATATGACTCCCAACAACATCGTAAACATGTCGCTCCTCAAAGAGTTGGATATTATTGCTGTTACTGACCACAACTCGGCAGAAAACCTGGAGGCTGTTATTAAATGTGCTGAGGGGAAGGGTATCCTTGTCGTACCTGGCATGGAAGTGGAAACAATGGAAGAAATACATGCTGTGTGCCTATTTCCGGGTCTGGCTGAAGCTAAAAAAATGCAGGAAATCATATATGAAAATCTGCCGCCCATTAAAAACAGGGAAGATATTTTTGGGAGGCAGATTATTTTTGATGAAAATGATAATGAGACGGGGACTCTGGATAGACTTTTACTCACGGCAGCAAGTTTGTCCATAGAAGAGCTGAATAGAATTGTAAAAGGGCTTAAAGGCGTAATGGTTCCTGCACATATAGATAGAAGCTCCTACAGTGTTTTATCCAATCTTGGAAGCATACCGGAAAACCTTGGATTTAAATTCCTGGAGGTTTCAAAGAAAGCTGATATGGGCGTGCTGAAAAAGCAATACCCCGAAGCTATAAATTATGATATAATTATGTCATCTGATGCACACTCCCTAGAATGTATTTCTGAAAGGGAGTCATTTATTGATATTGATGAAAAAACAATAGAATGCCTCATATCAAAAATAAGGAACGGATAGGCTATAAAAGCCTGCAAGTCCATATATTTACGAGTATATCCAATAAAAATATAGTATAAATAGTTTATTTAATATTGAATTTGGCTAAGCACTTTGTTATAATATTAACGATTGATGTTAAATTTTTAACAGGTAAAACGGAGCAACAGCTCTGATGACAAGGGGGTTATCTATAATGGATTCAAAAGGTTGCTGCTGTGGTGGTATTGATGAAAAAAAAGAAAAACTACAGCAAATAATTGAGAAATATAAAAGCACAAGAGGTGCTTTAATTCCTGTATTGCATGAGGCACAAGAAATTTACGGTTATCTGCCTCTCAGCGTTCAAAAGACAATTTCTGAGGGACTAAATGTTCCGCTTTCCGAGATATACGGAGTAGTTACATTCTATACTCAATTCTCACTCGAGCCAAAAGGAAAATATAATATTCAGCTTTGTATGGGTACTGCTTGCTATGTTAAGGGTGCAGGAATAATTCTTGATAAACTTAAAGAGAAACTTGGTGTTGAGGTTGGAAAGTGCACAGAGGACGGAATGTTTTCACTCGAAGCATGTAGATGTATCGGAGCATGCGGTTTGGCACCGGTTATGATGATAAATGAAGATGTATATGGTAGACTTTCGCCTGACGATATTGAAGGTATAATTGAAAAATATATAAAGGACTAAAATGAGAGATATATCGCTGCATTTGTTGGATATAATACAAAACTCAATAGCTGCCTCTGGAACCAGTATTGCCATTGCCATTACTTCGTGTTTGAAAAGCCAAGAGCTAAAAATTAGCATATCGGATAACGGCATTGGGATGGATGAAGAGATGCTTAAGAGAGTAACCGACCCTTTCATAACAACTAGGGACACAAGAAAGGTAGGGTTGGGTATTTCACTTTTTAAGGCTTCTGCCGAGCAAAGTGGGGGTTATCTTGAAATTAGCTCTAAAAAGGGACTTGGGACAACATTGGAAGCTGTATTTATGATTGACAACATTGATAGGCCTCCTTTAGGGGATGTTGCCGATACAGTTGCAAGTGTGCTTGTTTCAAATGAAACTCTGCATCTGACTCTTGTGCTGTCACATAACGATGAAAAGTTCGTTTTTGATACTGAAGAGGTAAAAAAGATGCTGAATGGGGTTCCTATCAATGAGTATGAAGTTTTAAACTGGATTAAAGGTTATATAAATGAGGGGATAAATGTTACTTTTGGAGGTGTATTGAATGAAATCAATAACTGAACTTGAAGAATTAAGAAAGAAAGCTTTAGAAAAAATGGGAGTTAGAGCCAACACTGACGGCTACAGAATAGTGGTAGGTATGGCTACTTGCGGTATAGCTGCAGGTGCTAGACCGGTTATGAACTCCTTCATGGAAGAGTTACAGAAAAGGGAAATAAAAAATGCCAGTGTTACTATGACTGGGTGCGTAGGTGTATGCCGGCTTGAGCCTATTGTTGAAGTAATTGATCCTAGTGGTAATAAAACTACTTACGTTAAAATGACTTCGGAAAAGGCTGTTCGTATTGTAGCAGAGCATATAGTAAACGGCAGAGTTTGTTTAGATTATACAATTGGTTATGAAGATAAGAAATGAGGGGGGAGTATAGATGCAGATTTATAGAGCTCATGTTCTAGTTTGTGGTGGTACCGGATGTGTTGCATCAAGTTCGGAAAAGTTAATGAGCGAGTTTGATACGCACTTAAATAATAATAACCTGGCAAGTGAGGTCAAAATAGTAAAGACAGGTTGTTTCGGATTATGTGCACGCGGACCTGTTGTGGTTGTATATCCTGAAGGCTGCATGTACACTATGGTTAATGTTGAGGATGTTAAGGAAATTGTTGAAGAACATCTTCTTAAAGGCAGAATAGTTACAAGGCTGTTGGAAACTGGACAAAACAGTGAAGGAATAGAGACTTCACTAGATGGTGTTGAATTCTTTAAAAAGCAATTAAGAATAGCATTAAGAAACTGTGGTGTTATAAATCCTGAGCTTATTGAAGAATACATTGCTTTTGACGGTTACAAAGCTTTAGCTAAGGTTTTAACTGAAATGACTCCGGGAGAGGTTGTAGATACAATCAAAAAGTCCGGACTTAGAGGAAGAGGGGGCGGAGGCTTTCCAAGCGGTCTTAAGTGGGAATTTACTGCCAAGGCTCAGGACGATCAGAAGTATGTTTGCTGTAATGCTGACGAAGGAGACCCGGGAGCATTCATGGACAGAAGTGTACTTGAAGGTGATCCCCACTCAGTTATCGAGGCAATGGCAATAGCTGGATATGCAGTTGGTGCAAACCAAGGATATATTTATATAAGAGCGGAATATCCCATCGCAGTTAAGCGTCTTAACATAGCCATTGAGCAGGCAAAGCAATACGGCTTGCTTGGAAACAATATTTTCGGTACTAATTTCAGCTTTGATTTGGAAATAAGACTGGGAGCCGGAGCTTTTGTGTGCGGTGAAGAAACAGCACTCATGACTTCTATTGAAGGAAAAAGAGGAGAACCAAGACCAAGACCTCCATTCCCTGCAATTAAAGGTTTGTGGAATAAGCCAACACTTTTAAATAACGTTGAAACATATGCAAATATTCCTCCCATTATCAACAAGGGGGCAGAATGGTTTGCAAGCATTGGTACAGAAAAGAGCAAGGGAACAAAAGTTTTTGCAGTGGGAGGTAACATAAACAACACAGGTCTTGTAGAAGTACCGATGGGTACTACTTTAAGAGAGGTTGTATATGAAATCGGAGGAGGTATACCAAACGGCAAAACCTTTAAGGCAGCTCAGACCGGCGGACCTTCCGGCGGATGTATTCCTGCCAGCCACTTGGATGTTCCTATTGACTACGATTCATTGATTCAGTTGGGTTCGATGATGGGTTCCGGCGGACTTATAGTTATGGATGAGGACACCTGTATGGTTGACATAGCAAAGTTCTTTCTGGAGTTTACCGTTGATGAGTCATGCGGTAAATGTCCTCCATGCCGAATCGGAACAAAGAGAATGCTTGAAATACTTGAAAGAATAACAGACGGTAAAGGTACTGAAGGCGACATAACTAAGCTGGAAATTCTGGCAAAGAACATTAAGGCGGCTGCACTGTGTGGTCTTGGTCAGACAGCTCCAAATCCTATTTTGAGCACACTGCATTATTTTAAAGATGAATACCTTGCACATGTTAATGACAGGAAATGTCCTGCAGGTGTATGCAAGTCAATGATGCAATATGTTATAAGTGCAGAGAAGTGTAAGAGCTGCGGGCTTTGCGTAAAAGCATGTCCTGTTGGCTGCATAAGCGGAGAAAAGAAGGTTCCTTATGTTATAGATAACGATAAATGTGTTAAATGTGGTGCTTGTATGGAAAAATGCCCATTCAAGGCTATATTCAAGAATGCTTAGTGGAAGGGGAGTGTTAAAATGGAAACAGTAAATATTACGATAGACAGCAGAAAAATTCAGGTTCCAAAGGAATATACAGTTTTGGAGGCGGCTAGAGCTGCCAACATTGATATACCGACACTTTGCTTCCTTAAGGAAATAAATGAGATCGGTGCGTGCAGAATGTGTCTTGTTGAAGTACAAGGTGCAAGAAGCTTGCAGGCAGCTTGTGTTTACCCGGTTTCTGAAGGGCTTGTTATAAGCACACAGACACCTGCAGTGCGTGAAGCAAGAAAGGTAACTTTAGAGCTTATACTGTCAAACCATGACAGAAAGTGCCTCACATGCGTAAGAAGCAGCAATTGTGAGCTGCAGAAGCTATCTGAGGATTTGAATATAAGAGATTTAAGATTTGATGGGGATTCGCCTAAAATGCCCTTGGATGAGCTTTCACCATCAATTGTTAGAGACCCGAACAAATGCGTACTCTGCAGACGTTGTGTAAGCATGTGTAAAAATGTTCAGGGAGTTGCTGTTATTGATACAAATGAAAGAGGTTTTAAGACCATTGTGTCTTCAGCGTTCAATAAGTCCTTAAATGATGTTCCGTGTGCTATGTGCGGGCAGTGTATAAATGTATGCCCTGTTGGTGCACTTCGTGAGAAAGATGCAACAGACAAGGTTTGGGAAGCACTTGCAAACAAGGATCTCCATGTTGTCGTCCAGACTGCACCTGCAGTTAGGGTTGCAATAGGGGAAGAGTTCGGTATGCCCATCGGTTCAAGAGCGACAAGCAATATGATCGCTGCTTTGAGAAGACTTGGATTTGCAAAGGTATTTGATACTGATACTGCTGCGGACCTTACAATAATGGAAGAGGGCACAGAATTAATTAACAGGATAAAAAATGGAGGCAAATTACCGCTAATCACAAGTTGCAGCCCTGGATGGATTAAGTTCTGTGAGCACAATTTCCCTGAGTTTTTAGATAATCTCTCATCATGTAAATCACCCCATGAGATGTTTGGTGCAGTTTTAAAATCATATTATGCAGAAAAAATGGGAATAGACCCATCAAAAATATTTGTAGTATCCATAATGCCTTGTACGGCAAAGAAATACGAAGCACAGAGGCCTGAATTGTCATCAAACGGCTATCCGGATGTAGATGTTGTTCTTACCACAAGAGAGCTTGCCAAGATGATTAAGGAAGCTGCTATCGACTTTAAAGAGCTTCCTGAAAGACAGTTTGACGATCCTATGGGTGAAGCATCAGGAGCTGCTGTAATATTCGGAGCTACTGGCGGAGTTATGGAAGCTGCGTTAAGAACAGTTACTGAAATATTAAACGGAAAACCATCTGACGAAATTGAATATAATGTAGTTAGAGGTATAGATGGTGTGAAGGAAGCTGTTGTTGAGGCAGGCGGTATGAAAATAAAAGCTGCTGTAGCACATGGTCTTGGAAATGCCAGAAAGCTCTTGGAAAAAGTGAAAAATGGCGAAGAGTATCACTTCATCGAAATAATGGCATGTCCAGGTGGTTGTGTAAACGGGGGAGGTCAGCCAATTCAACCTTCCAAAGTAAGAAGCTGGGTTGATCTAAGGGCTGAAAGAGCAAAGGCAATCTATGATGAAGATAAAGAAATGCCTATAAGGAAATCCCATGAAAATCCAAGGATTAAAATGCTCTATGATGAATACTTCAAGGAGCCTGGAAGCCACAAGGCACATGAGCTTTTGCATACACACTATGTAAAGAGAGAAAACTATCCTGAAGAATAATTTAATTTCAATATAGGACCCTAAATTAAGAAAAAAGCGGGTGTCGCAAATAAATGCGGTACCTGCTTTTTTAATGCCAGGGAAATTTTTGTTCTCAAAAGTTATATATAAAAATTGTAAGTATACCGATATATATATCAAAACATAAACAAAATATACAAGCAAAAAATACTATTTTTATGAAAACATCCAAATTAAATATATATATGAAGATTTGCATTTTAGTATGAAATATTTGTTTGACTAATCTAAAATTGCAAGCATGGAGGTAATATGATGTATAAGGGATTGAAAAAGAGATTTTCTCATGTATTCTTATCAGTTGTGATTTTGCTCGGTACAATGCAAGGTTTGACAATAAGAGAAATTGCTACAGTTTACGCGGGGGGTGACACAGTGCCTTTTTATATTGGCAATGCATTACATTATGCAGATACCAATGATTCGTTGTATAGATCTGAGCCATTAACAACTCAAACTGACAATATTACAATGGAGGCCTGGGTTAAAGCGGAAACCATATCTAGTGCGGCTACAAATATTAGAATAATGTATAACGGTAATAGTAGTACGAGGGGGTATGGTATCTATTTGGCAGGTGCCAGCAAATATCCCAGTATTTTGATGGGTAATGTAGCATTTATAGGTATGGTAACCCCAGAGACAATCAACACTGGAGTGTGGTACCATCTAGCGGCTGTCAGGGACAATGGGATTTGGAAATTATACATAAATGGTGTGGAAAAGCCTTTAAACTCTAATACCCTGGCACCAAATCCTATTCTATTAACAGATAGCTTTTCAATTGGAAATAACAATCTAGTGCCGGAAAGCTTTAATGGTTGTTTTGATGAAGTTAGGTTTTGGACTGTTGCCAGGTCAGGTCAACAGATTAGAGACAACATGTATTTGAAGCTTCACGGAGACGAGGAAGGGCTTTTGGCATATTATAACTTTGATCAGGAAAATATTATACCAGGAGGTAACAATTCTGCAATTACTACAGTAACAGATTTAGCTGGGGGGAATCAAAACCTGACTATGTCCGGATTTGCAAAGACCGGTTCTACGTCTAATTTTATTCAAAGTGTACAATTAGGACAGTTTCAGTTCGAGAACACAGTTTATTCTGTTAGGGAATATGCAGGATCTGTAAGGGTTGCTGTTACAAGAACAGGCGGAAGTGAAGGAACTGTTACGTTAAATTATAGTACATCCAATGGGACTGCAATGGAAGGCACGCATTATACTTCAACAAACGGCAGCGTTACTTTTGTCAGCGGAGAAACAAGAAAAGAAATTGATATTCCAATTATTAATAGTGCAATAACAGAAGTAAAGACTTTCAACATATCGTTGTCGGCACAATCGGGAGTCCCTATCGGATCAGGCAATGCATCCATAAGTATTGAGCCTAATGATGCTAAATCTATTACTGCTTTTAGTTTCACAGGGTTAAATCCAGTTGTGACCGGTATTGTGAATGAAGCAGCCAAGACTATTAGTCTGACAGTTCCTTATGGCAGTGATGTAGCGGCACTTGTTCCGACTATAGCACATACAGGGTATAGTGTGTCTCCGGCATCCGGAGAACCCCGCAACTTCACAAGTCCTGTTACGTATAACGTACAAGCTGCAGATGGAAGTAATCAGGAATATGTGGTAACTGTTAAAACATTGCCAACGGCATTAAATGTGCAGGTGTCAGGTACCACCCAGGTGGGTCGGACGCTTGTGGGAAGCTACACTTTTTATGATGCTGGAGGTGATTCTGATGCAAGTGCTCTTAAATGGTATCGTTCCGACAATAATGAAGGACTAAACAAGGCCTTAATTGGAGATGCAACAGATATTACATATACTCTGGAAGCTGCTGATATTGATAAATATATCAGCTTTGAGGTAACACCCAAAACAGCCTCAGGTGCACTTTTGGGCACTGAGATAGTGAGTTCTTGGATAGGTCCTGTTACTAAGAAAACACAGAATGTTGTTATATACAATGATGTTACAAAAACATACGGGGATGCTCCTTTTGAACATACAGCGGCAGGAGGAAGCGGTACGGGAGTATTTAGCTATACATCCAGTAATCCTTCAGTTGCAGGGATAGATCCTTCAACAGGAACTGTAACAATATTTAATTCTGGAACTACGACATTGACTGCAACTAAAGCAGCTGACGGAGAATTTAACCAAATAAGCTGCTCATGTGTGCTAACTGTTGAGAAAAAAGTCCTTACAGCCACAGCTATAGCGGATAACAAGTCCTATGACGGCACTACGGCTGCTACCGGTACAGTAAATTTGTCAGGTAAGGTAGGAGTTGAAGATGTAAGTGCAAGCGGTGTATTTACATTTGAAAGTGCTTATGCAGGGGAAGGTAAAACAGTTAATGTAACAGGTATAACACTTAGCGGAGAAAAGGCAGATAATTATACTGTCAATGTAAGTGCAATAACAACAGCCGACATCAATAAAGTTAGCATGGAGGGAATTAGCTTTGACCACTATACTGTGACTTACGATGGGACAGAAAAAAGAATAATTGTAGCAGGAGAACTGCCTGACGGAGCAAGTGTAATTTACACTGGCAACATCGGCACTAATGCGGGAATATATAATGCGACCGCTATAGTCTCTGGAGGAACAAATTATAACGATATGATACTAAATGCAACCTTGACTATAAACAAAAAGATTCTGGAGGCAACTGCAGTTGCAAACAATAAAGCCTATGATGGAAATAAGGCAGCTTCTGGAACTATAACCCTGATCGGAAGAGTTGGGGGTGATGATGTGACTGCAAGTGCTGTTTTTGAATTTGAAGATGCTGACGTAGGAGCAGCAAAGACGGTGAACGTAAAGGATATTTCCCTTAGAGGACCTAAAGCAGAAAACTACTCTCTTAATAATATAACAGCAAAAATAACAGCTGATATTTATAGGGGGGCAAATGGTCTGGATTCCAAGCCTATTCCTCCAGCACCATCAACACAAACACCGACACTAATGCTATCACCAAGGTCCACACCGTCACCTACATCAACTGCTATGCCTGAACCGATAAAAGTAATAATTAACGGAGTACAGCAGGAAGCAGCTTCAGCAGATATCAAAAATATCAATGGCAAGACACTCACAACTATTACTTTAGATGATAAAAAAGTCGAGGAGAAACTGAAGAAGGAAGGGGAGCGGTCTACACTGGTCATCCCGGTGAATATTGCATCTGACATTGTGGTAGGTGAGTTAAACGGGCAGACAGTAAAAAACATGGAGCAAAAGCATGCAGTGCTCGAAGTAAAAACTGCGGATATCACATATACGCTGCCTGCCTCGCAAATAAATATAGATGAGGTTTCTTTACAACTAGGGAAAAAAGTTGAGTTGAAGGATATAAAAGTTAATGTAACGATTTCAAAATCATTAAATAATATTGAAAAAATAGTAGAGGATACTGCAAATAAAAATAATTATAATATGGTAATAAAGCCCATTGAATTTGAGATTACCTGTACAAACGGTAATAAAACGATAGAGGTTTCAAGCTTTAATGCTTACGTTGAAAGGATGGTGGCAATACCTGATGGAGTAGACCCAAGCAAAATTACAACCGGGATTGTACTAAATACTGATGGAACCTTTTCCCACGTTCCGACAACTATAACAGTGATTGACAGTAAATATTATGCCAAAATCAACAGTCTTACAAACAGTGTATATTCTATTATATGGAGTCCTAAGACCTTTAGAGACGTAGAGAACCATTGGTCAAAAGTTGCTATAAACGACATGGGATCGAGACTGGTTATAGACGGTGTTGGACAAGAGGTTTTCGAACCTGATAGCTACACAACTAGAGCGGAGTTTACAGCAATAGTGGTAAGGGCACTTGGAATTATGAAGCTAGGTGCGGGTAAGGATGTATTTAGTGATGTGACAAAGGAGTTAAAGTATTATGATGCAATATCTATTGCCTATAAATATGGAATAGTATCAGGCTATGGGAATGGAAAATTCGGGACTTTGGATATAATTACACGCGAGCAGGCTTTTACAATGCTAGCAAGGGCAATGAAGCTTACAAAGATAAATGTAGGATTCAAATTGGGTGAGGTTGAAAGCATTCTTGAAAAATTTGAAGATTGGGCAAAAAATGCAGACTGGGCTAAAGAAAGTGTGGCAGCATGTATAAAGGCAGGTATTATAGCGGGCAGGAGCGAAAAAAAGCTTGCCTCAAAGGAAAATATGACCAGGGCAGAGGCAGCAGTGATGGTAAGAAAGCTTTTGAAAACATCAGGGCTGATATAAATTTACTTCTTCATGCATGGAAAAATGTGTTGTTTAATGGGCAAGGATACTAGCAACTGAACTATTATATAGACATAAAAGAGGCTTTTGGAGAAAACTCCAAGAGCCTCTTTTTAGAATACTTAAATAACATTTTATTATGAAATTTATTTTTTTCTCTTAAGTATGAGTACAATAATAACTGGGATGACAACAACAACAGATGCCAGTATAATTATTATAATCATAAGGTTTGATTTGCTGGCTGATGTATTTGAATCGCTAGCGTTATCAGATGAATTGCTGCCTGGAGCTTTTGAGCTATCGGGTGATACTGCTGATGATGCTGATGCTTCAGGTGCTGCTGAGCTGGCAGGTGAGACAGCTGTATCTGATTGTTGTGGCTTAGCAGTAAAGCTTGGAAGAGGAATGGGTGATGATGACTCATTAATCTTACCGGGATTTATTATTGAGTAACCGCTTTTTATTTGAGCACCTTCCCAGTCAAAGACCATTGTTCCGTTTATGGCACCTGGCATAGCATTTAGGTCATCAAATATTACTTCTGTTGCAGCATCCTTCAAAACCTTGAAGCCAATAACAGCAAGTGTCCCTGTAGTTTCTGCCTTTCCGCTTTTTTTATAATCCTGAATTTTCATGTAAATATTCCCAAAGTCAAGTATACCATCTTTGATGACGCTGTTTGTAAGTCCAAATGGGGAAAAGGTCGCATTCTGGAGCAAGTCGCCTTTAGCCGGAGGTGTCTTGTCCTCTAATGGACTGCCTGTATTTACATCAATTGCTTGAAGAACCTCAGGATTGTATCTTAAACGGACTTCATAGCCGCCAAAATTTTTGATATTGTTGATTTTAAGTGATGCTTTAATGACTTCGCCTACACTTGCTTTGGTTTTATCGAACTCAAGTGATATGGTTGATTGGTTATCTGCGTATAAAGTGCTTGTAAATAGGATCCCCATAAGGATTGATAAGGATAGAAACAACGCAATTTTTCTTTTGATATTCATAGATTAAACCCCTTTAGTTAAAATTTTTGCTATTAATACTTTTAATATAATTAAAATATTATCACTAAATAACCATTGAAACAATAGTTTTTTGTACAAAAGAGCCACGCCATTAAAACGGTAAGGACTGAGAATTCAGCCCTTACCGAGTAGTATCACAAATATGTTTTCTAAATGAACGGATATTTCTAGTTTTGTATTACGGTATAGTCTTTTACCGGATTTCCGTTCCAATCAAATACTAAGGTACCGTCGATATCATTATCCAGTAAGGTATTATCGACCAATGAAGGTTTGGTATAACTCTTTAGAACCTTAAAGCGAACTATGGCAACAGTGCCTGAAGTTTCAGGTGATTTTGAGCTTCTGTAAGTGTTTAGAGCCATATATGCTCTACCAAAGTTCAGAAGACCCCCTTCAAGATTATTTGAAGCGAGATCGGTTGGAGAATATCTCTTGCAAAGCAATGTACCTGTTTCCGGAGATGATGTTTTGTCATATGGGGTGCCATCCTGATACACCGGCTGCAATGAAGACGGATCGTACTTTAATGTTGCCTGGTATCCAGAGAAATTTGGAATTTCATTTATGCTAAGGGTTGCAGTTATAATTTCACCAACATTTGCATTGCTTTTATCTACTGCCAGCGAAAATTCTCCAAGCTTAGGCGTAGGTGTAGGAACAGGAGTTGGAGACGGCTTGGAAGGTCCGAACATTATATCAGGTTGAATAATGTCATAAGTCATAATCTGGTTTGCATTAAAGTCATATAGGGCAGTGCCGTTAATACCTGAAGGGAGAATGTTTGTGCCCTTGAAGTATATTTTGGTTGAAATTGATCTTAAAACTCTAAACCTTATTTTACCGACAGAACCGGATGTTTCGATTTTCCCTGAGTTTCTATAGGAATCAAGCTTAAGGTATGATCTGCCAAAGCTCAATATTCCGATGTCAATATCATGGAAGACAACATCAACGGGCTGGAATTCTTTTTTTGAAAGAAGATCGCCGGGCTCTACCGCAGTTAGGTTATGGTAAGGCAGATATTCATCACCAAAGGGAATAATAGGCTGCAATACTGTGGGATCATATTTAATATTTGTCTGGTATCCGGCAAAATTAGAAACGTTATTAATACTCAAAGTTGCAATAACAATATCTCCTTGGTCTGCAAATTCTTTATCCACAGATAAAGTCAAGCAGCTGTTTGAAGGTACTGTTGGAGTGGGTGTAGATTCAGGTGTTGAAGTTGGTGTAGGTGTAGGTTCAACAGTCGGAGTAGGTGTAGTGGTAGGTTTGGAAGGCTCAAATATTATATCAGGTTGAATAATGTCATAGGTCATAATCTGGTTTGCGTTAAAGTCGTATAAAGCAGTACCGTTAATACCTGAAGGGAGAATGTTTGTGCCCTTGAAGTATAACTTGGTTGGAATTGCTCTTAAAACTCTGAATCTTATTTTACCAATAGAACCTGTGGTTTCAATCCTTCCTGAGTCTCTATAAGAATCAAGCTTAAGGTATGATCTGCCGAAGCTCAGTATCCCGATGTCGATATCATGGAAAACAATATCAACCGGCTGAAACTCTTTCTTTGCAATTAGATCACCAGGCTCTACCGCAGTTAGATTGTGGTAAGGCAGATACTCATCACCAAAAGGGATAATGGGCTGCAATACAGTAGGATCGTATTTTATATTTGCCTGATATCCGGCGAAATCTTTAATATCCGTTATGTTGAGACTTGCAATAACAATATCGCCTTGATCTGCAAATTCCTTGTCTACAGATAAGGTCAAGCTGCCCTTTTTGTTGGATGTTGGAGTAGGTGTAATAAGGCTTTCTTCTACTGGAAACATTGAGATCATTCCCAGCAGGTGACGCTTCATGTATGCATAGTCATCCGATGTAAGTTTGCCGTCACCATCAACATCAGCAGTTGCCGGAACTGTGTTTTTGCTTATCATGCCAAGCAGACACTGTCTCATTAATGCATAGTCATCGGAATCGAAGTTGCCGTCACCGTCAACATCACCCCAAAGAGCTTGTGTAGGTGCTGCTTCCACAAGAGCCATAGTACCAATGCCCAGGGAAATAAACACAACAATCAGCAGCATTAAAATTTTTGTACACTTCATTTTTTATAAACCCCCTTTAAAAATTTTACCGATCTTAATGCCATAATACCGTATTGACAAAATGACGATATTACGCACACTAGTGCGGCTTTATCTATTTTTTATACCTAAATTATATACCATATTTTATTAGCATGAAAGAATAAAATAAAAATAGTGGGAAATAAAAAACCTCAAATTTACTGATTAAACCTAAAAGGAATAAAAAGTAAGTTTGAAGTTTATAAAACATTTTGGGATTCGATATAATCGCTTATATTTTAATCGGTGTACTTGTAGGTCCTGGTGTAGGGATTGTGTTTGCAGAATTTATTGTCAGTATCGGAAGTACAATATAATCAAATATCTGTGACGAGTTCCAATTAAACAGAGTTGTTCCGCTTAGGCCAGTCGGAAGAGTTGCACAATCAGCTAGTTTTATACTGGTTGGAATGTTTTTAAGCACCTTAAAGTATACTACGGCAACAGATCCGTTTGTTTCAGCAACTCCGGAGTTTTTATAGGATTTGACATCAACATAAGCAGTCCCAAAGGTAAGTTGTCCATTCTCTAAATCATGGTATGCCAGTTTTATTGGTGAGAATTTTCTGTTAGTTAAGAGTGTACCGTCTTCAGCAGTAGAACTGTTTTCATACTCTGACCCATCTGAATATACAGGTTTAAGAACAGCAGGATCCGTATTTAAGGTTTGCCTCGAACCCCGCCAGGGCTGCTACATTTTGAACATTTATTGTTACCTTGAAAAGATCACTGGAAGAACTTGTTACTTTTTCTCCGCTTATTGATAAACTGCTTAGTTGTGCTGGAGGCTGAGTAGGTAATACTATTGAAGAAGGTGCTGTTGTATTGACAGGTATTTGAGTGGGTGTAGTCGTTGGAAAAGAAGTAGGAGTGGGTGTTGGCATGTAAGGTGTTAAAAAATGTGTTTTAGCTACACGGTAATTAAATATTTGATTTCCATCCCAGTCAGTCAATATTGTACCATTGTTTGCTTCCGGCATAGTGTCACAATTTGCTAGGCGTATCTCAGTTACTTCCTGTTTTAGCATTTTAAAATATATAACTGCAATAGAACCTGTGTGCTCAGGCATACCTGAGTTCTTATATGAATTTATTGCCATATATGCTCTGCCGAAATTAAGCATGCCATGTTCAAGGTCATGTTTTGCTAAATCTATTGGAGAATATTGCTTGTTTAATAAAGCGGCTGATTGAACAGTGGAATACATGTCAAATTCCGATCCGTCAGGATGAACAGGTTTAAGAACTTGAGGATCATATAGAAGGTTTGCCTGATACCCTGCAAAGTTAGCAATTCCATTTATGTAAATAGTTACTCTTGCTATATCGTTTGATTCTTTAACAGAGTTAATAAATAGTTGATTTATTTCAGTGGCTGGTGTAGGAGTAGAAGTCGGTAAAGGAGTAGAAGTAGGTGCTGCTGTGACTATTACTGGAATGGTTGTTGTAGGGGTTGGAGTAAAGGTTGGTGTAATGTCAGCTGTTGGTGTGAAAGTGGGTGTAGAAGTAGGTGTATGTGTCAGTGTTGGTGAAGGACTGGATTTTTCTGCTGGAAATTCTTGAATCATGCCCAAAAGGTGCTGACGCATATAAGCATAATCATCTGAGTTAAACTTCCCGTTTCCGTCAACATCTGCTGTGGCTGCAACCATATCAATACCTATCATGCCTAATAGATATTGTCTCATTAATGCATAGTCATCAGAATCAAAATTTCCGTCTTTGTCAACATCTCCGTAAACTATTTTTTCGGTTTCGGAGGCTGGTGATGCAAATACCGATAATACAGCTGAATTGACAAGAATCAGAGCTGTAACCAGCAATACAATAACTTTTCTCCCTTTCATACGTAAACTCTCCTTATATATTTATTTTACTAAGGCATGAATGAAAAATTACTTCCGCTTTTTGAGCGGGTGTTGACGAGTTGAGTCAACACATGGGCCTAATTTATAGCGGAAGTTGTTTTTTGATCATGACTAAGCTTTTTTGCCTAATATTGACGCGGTTTCTTTAAGCTGTTTTCTTATTTCCAGCTTTTGAGGGCATTTGTCTTCGCAAATACCGCATTCTGTACATTCCTCAGCTTTTTTGCCCTTTACCCAGTCAAACATACCTATTTGACTATACTGATCCCTTGCATAATCGGTTATTCCGTAAACCCTATGGTAATTCATCAATTGAAAATTGAGAGGTATATTTACTTCGTGTGGGCAAGGCATGCAGTAATTACACCCGGTACAATAGAGATCTTCCAATTTTCTATTTTCACTCATTGCAGCTTTAACATTTTCAATCTCACTGGCACTCAATTCAGAGTCCATTGAGGCTAATCTGCAATTTTCTTCAACCATTTCCATAGTGCCCATTCCTGAAAGTGCACATGAGACATTGGGGTTTGAAAGAACAAACCTGAGAGCTATTTCTGCACTAGTTTTAATCTTGCCTGGAAGCAAGCTTCTGATTGTTTCAGAAGGAGCCCCAAGCCTGCCTCCTCCTACAGGTCCCATTACAATAACCCCAAGACCCTTTTCCTTTGCTCTAGCCATAGCTTCCTCATTACTTCTATCCATCAGGTTGTATTGGCAGAGAACTGTCTCAAATACCCCTGTATCTATCAATTTGGGGAGATTTTCGGCTTTATCGTGAAACGAAAATGATATATGCTTAATGAGCCCTTGCTCCTTGGCCTTAAGGGCACCACTCAACGCTCCGTCTTTAACATTAATTTTTTCATTGAAACATTTAAGGTCAATACCCCACATATGATAGAAGTCAATATAATCAACACCCAGCTTCTTAAGTGACTTTTCTAATCTTTCCAAAAAGTGATCGCCCGATGCATCTTCTATCGGATTCTTGGTTGAAAGGTAGACTTTATCCCTCCATCCCTTCAGTGCTTTTCCTACGATAGTTTCGCTTTCTCCGTCACAATAATATGGTGCTGTATCAATATAATTGACGCCTAGATCAAATGCCCGGTGAATTATTCTAATACTTTCCTCTTCATCAAACACTTCTTTTCCTCCGATGTTCTTCTGGGGAAGTCTCATTGCACCAAATCCCAATGTTGAAATTTTAACACCGGTATTTCCAAAATCCCTATAGTTCATTTTTTACCTCCTTAAATTGGCAGTATGCTTGCATCATCGCTATATCAGAGACAAAATCGCTTGCGATTTTGCAACCGAAGTTGCCCGATTAACAGTAGTGCCAATTGATTTGTATATACTATTATAATAATATATAATTTTTAAGGTATATACAATATAATTTCCAAACTTGAATTTATAGGTATTGATTAAGTATAATATTACCATATTTGCCAGTAAAATTAAACATAACTGGGAAAATATGCATTGAATACTTTTAAAGATTGTAGTATAATATTAATAGTAAACAACACTAATTTAATTGTGATTTAATTCCCATTCGATCATTTTCCCTCCTTAATTTTCCGGAGAGACCATGGTAAGAATCTAGTTAAATCCCAAATAGTTAAGGAGGTATTTTTAATGGCCGACAAAACATTATCATGCAAAGATTGCGGTGCAGACTTTATTTTTTCCGAGGGTGAGCAAACCTTCTACAAAGAAAAAGGGTTTCAAAATGAACCGCAAAGATGTCCAACATGCAGGAAAGCTAAAAAATCACAACGCGGCGGGTTTGGTAACGGAAGAGGAAATTCAGGCGGCTATGGCGGCAATAGATATTAATAATTAGCTTAATAAAAGGGAGAGTGCAAACTCTCCTTTAATTGTTCATGCAACAGTACACATTTCTATATACATACCGCTGCCAAAGCAGCAAAGTTCCGCGAACAACGTAAATTGCTTCCTGCAAAATATATAATAACAATCCGTATTTTTCCTCCCAATCTTCAATCACTATTTATGCCTGAAATATGATAGAATATGTAATATACTAATGTTTAAAAGGAAGCCACACATATGAAAAAATATACGGGTGAAATAATATTTTCAATAATTGGAGTTATCTGCGGAATTATTGCTTATTTCGTAATATTAAATTCCATATTGGTAGATAAAGATGTAAAAGAAACTCCTATTGCTATAACCAATACACCTACCTCATTGCCTACACCAACATCTATTCCGACTCCAACTTCAGTTTCTACTCCGGAAGTAATAGACTATAACTCCATTCCTGGAGTTACAGAAGGGCAGTCTTACACCGATACCCTCGTTGCTGATGGAAGCAGAAACATTTTAATAATTGGAGAGGATAAGGTAGCGGGGCTTTATGATACTATCGGCATTTTAAGCATGGATGAAGAAGGAAAAACCGCCAAGATAATTATGATACCCAGAGACATGTATGTGAATTATAACAAAAAGGTAGTCCATTACCTAGAAACGGTGGGGAGGTCTAAAGACCCTTCTTTTTACAAAATCAATGCTGCATACAATATAGGAATCAAAATGAAATACGAAGGAAAGTTTACTGCAAGCTCAATAAACTTTTTGGCAGATATTGTAAAAGAAGTATTTAGAATAGAGATTAATGATTACATAAAGGTTAACACCGAGGGATTCAGACAAATAGTGGATTTGTTCGGAGGCGTAGATATTGATGTGCCATATGAAATGAATTATGATGATCCTTTTCAGGGCTTATCCATTCATCTAAAGAAGGGACGTCAGCACCTCAATGGGGGTCAAGCAGAAGGTTTTGTCAGATATCGGCAGGGATATGATGAAAACAAAGTGTTTAGGAGCCTGGGGGATCTAGAAAGAAAAAGAAACCAGATTGCATTTATAAAAGCATTTCTAAATCAGAAAATGACACTGGGAAATATAACAAAATTGCCCGGACTTATAAAGACACTGAACAAGAACATGAAAACGAGCATTGATGCCGGAGATGTACTTGTATCATATATGGGAACCCTTAAAGACCTGGCACTTGGCAAGTATAAGATTGAGAGTGCTACTATTACAGGTAAGAACAGCAGTATAAACGGCTCATATAGTTATATCGTCGGTCAGATAGAGGGTATAACCAATTAATTATCAGTTTTACCGCTGCTAAAATGTATTGGGTTAAGCACATTTTGACAGCGGTAAAATTTTTAATGTCTAAGCAAAATCCCTCTGAGATTTTGTTTATGTCCTATAGTGTACTCTTTATCAGTTCCCATAAGACATCACAAAGCTCGTTGCTTTCCAAATCAAATCCATAGTCATTTGAATGTGATCTGTTGCCTATTTCACAGAAGTTATCACCTGCATCGGCAAACAAGTAAAATTGTCCGATTGTAGGGCTATTTTTGCGTAGAATTTCAATCATTTGTCCGATAGTGAGGAGTGGCAGGCACTCATCCTTAATAAAAGAAATAGGCCGGTAAAAATCTAAACCCATTTCATCTGAAGACTCGAAACCCTGGTCTTCATCAGCTCCATCTTCGTCAAAATTATTATCCTCAGTGCCTTTTGGTGAGGAACAATCACTATCTGAGTTTATGGAAGCTTCTTCTGATCCCGAATCTTCCAACTCTTCTTCAGATGTACTTAAAATATCATAAAGTAAGATCTTATAACCACTATATATTTTAATATCCCCTATGACAAATTCATAATCCTCATATACCTCGTTAATAATATCCTTGCAAATGGATGCTACAGCGTGGTCAAATTTTTCTGGCTTCCACAGGGAATTGAGATTTTGCTTTTGTTCTGGAGTAAGGGAATTTAAATCTTGAATAGTTATTTTTTGCTTCATAAATAAAACCCTCCTTAAAAAGATGATATATATTATTAGTGATAAATAAATAATTTTGACAGATCCCAGTCCAAAATGTAAGATTATTAAATTCGAATAATATTATTATATTTGTAGTGCTAAAATATTACAAGAGGAATTACTATAAACGGAGGAAGACGATGGATAGAAGATTATTTGAATCAATGGACAATTTTTTTACAAATTATGTAATAGGATTTTATTCTGATGATGAGGAAATAAATTTTAATCTGAAGTTAAAAGAAGAGCATACAAAGAGGGTATGTTCAAATATTATCTCTATTGGTAAAGATCTGGGACTTGATGAATCAGACCGTGCCCTGGCAAATACCATTGCCTTATTTCATGACATTGGAAGGTTTGAGCAATTTACAAAATATAGAACTTTTTCAGACGTCAGATCGGAGAATCATTCCGAGCTGGGCATAAAAGTTCTTAATGAGACACATATATTAAATAAGCTTACCAATTATGAAAGAGATGTTGTCATAATGTCAATCCGTAATCATAATGCTTTAAGCCTGCCGGAGATGGAAGACTTAAAGGCTCTGACTTTTGCAAGACTTATTAGGGACGCCGACAAGCTTGATATATTGGGTATTTTGTCGGATTTCTACCAAAACCCCCAGAACTATGAGCATTTAAAGGTGGGAGAATCAGCAAAGATCTATGGGGTATCCGGAAATGTGCTGGAAAGCATTATGAATTTTCAAAACATAAAATACAGCGATGTCAAGTCGTCTGACGACATGAAGCTTTTGAGGCTTTCATGGATTTATGACATAAATTACAAATATACCCTTGTAAAAGTTAGGGAAAAGGGGTATTTAGAAGCCATTATAAATTCAATGCCAAAGACAGATGAAATTTTAAAGGTATATGAATTGCTTAAAGGCTATATAGCCCAAAAAACAGCTGGAGAATAAAAACGTTTTGTTTTTATTCTCCAGTTGTAATAAGATCATAGGTTTTACTGAAGCACCCATCTTACCAAACCCATTTCGAATTTGTTTATTAGATCTGGGTGGTATGGAGTAACCCTGAAAGTATAGCCATACTCCCCACCATCGGTGAAAGTAATGTCTGAGCTATACCTGTACAGGCCGTACTCAAGTTTTTCATCAAGCTTCATTTCAATAACTTCAGCACTTTCAATCATATTGTTTCTGCCTATAGCACCGTAGTATATTTCTACTTTTACCATTTCAGGATCAATGCTGCCAAGATAAACGGATGTGTTGATCTTAATGGTATCGCCGGATTTTGTTTTTTGTTCTTTAAGCTGGTTCATGGTTTTATCGGAGATAATCTGTACCTGTGACCAGTTTTTCTCAATATTTGCTTTCCAATCAGCCAATTCCTTTGCAAAACTGAACTTGTTGGCCGTAATTTTAGATACCCTTTCCATTGTAGGTATATAGAATCTGTTGTTATACTCCTGAACCATTCTATGGGTACTGTACTGGGCAGTTAATGACTTTATGGATTCTTTCATTACATCAACCCATTTTACCGGTATGCCGTTTTCATCACGGTGGTAGTAAGTAGGTATGATCTGATTTTCCAGTATGCTGTAGATTGACTCACTGTCAGCGTTATCCTGGTTATATTCATTGTCATAGTATGTGTCATCGCCGATTGCCCAGCCGTTTTTTCCGTTATAACCTTCGCACCACCAGCCATCAAGGATACTGAAGTTGATAGCACCATTGATACAAACCTTCTGTCCGCTGGTTCCACTGGCTTCTAAAGGACGTCTTGGGTTATTGAGCCAAATATCTACGCCCTGGACCATTATTCTTGCAAGGGTCATATTATAGTTTTCAAGCAAAATGACCTTTCCTTTAAAGCCTTCCTGTTTTGCAATATCGTTAATGTTCTTAATAATTTCATGAGCAGGCCTGTCAGCAGGATGAGCTTTACCAGCAAATATTATCTGCACAGGCATCTCCGGATTATTTAACATTTTAAGTATTCTTGCAACATCTCTGAATATGAGATTTGCACGTTTATATGTGGCAAACCTTCTCGCAAAACCTATTGTAAGTGCATTGGAATCCAGAACAGAATCTACTTCTTTTATGCTTTCTGCGGATTCACCGTTTGCAATTTTCTGTTCCTTCAACTTGCTGCGTATATAACCGATCATTTTGGTTTTTAATACGCTGTGGGTTTTCCATAACTCATCACTAGGAATGTTATCAACCTTATCCCAGACAGATCTGTCATACAACCTTTCTTTCCAATCGGCATCAAGATATTTATCAAATATATGTTTAATGCTCGGTGAAAGCCAGGTCAAGGTGTGTATTCCGTTGGTGATATGTGTGATAGGAACATCCTCTTCAGGCAGCCCGGGCCACACATTGTTGAAGATGTTTCTTGAAACAGCACCGTGCAATTCACTTACACCATTTTTTCTTCCGGACAGGTTAAGAGCAAGTACCGTCATGTTAAAATTCTGATGCTCTCCTACCCTAAGGCCAAGGTCTAGGAATTCATGCCTGCTTATACCCAAAAGTCCCCAGAAATTACTAAAATACTTGTCGATCATTTGGATTGGGAATACGTCATTACCTGCAGGAACCGGCGTATGAGTTGTAAATATGGATGAAGATGATACTATTTCCTTCGCCTGCCTGAAAGGAATCTTGCTTTCCTGTATAAGCTTTCTCATAAGCTCAAGACCCATAAAGGACGAGTGGCCTTCATTCATATGATACACTGTAGCTTTGATGCCCAATGCTTCTAAAGTTCTTATTCCGCCGATACCCAGGAATATTTCCTGCTGAATTCTTGTTTCCTGATCACCGCCATAAAGTCTGGAAGTCAGCCAACGATCGCTTGCGTTGTTTTGTTCAACATCGGTATCCATAAAGTAGATACTGACACGTCCAACTTTAACCTGCCAGATTTGTGCAAAGACTACCCTTCCTGGCAGTTCTACATTTATGAATATTTTCTCTCCGTTTTTACCCAGTGCAGGAGTTATTGGCAGTTGGGAAACATTTAAGTCGGTAAAATTGGTTTCCTGCCATCCGTCGTAGTTGATTCTTTGACTGAAGTAGCCTTGCTTATAAAAAAGTCCTATTGCGGTAAATGGTATTCCCAGATCACTTGCAGATTTACAATGATCGCCCGACAAAACACCCAGACCGCCTGAATAAATAGGCAATACTTCATTTAAGCCATACTCTGCTGAAAAATATGCAATCATATCATCCTTTTTATCAGGATAATTCTTATTGAACCAAGTATTTTTTTCACTCATATAACGATCAAAACTTGCTACAACTTCCTCATAACGTTGCATATAGTCAGAGTCGTTCAACTTTTGTTCCAACTTTTTCTGGCTAACTTCCTGCAAAAACCTCACAGGGTTTTTATTTAGCTTTTCCCAAAGAGCCAGGTCGATTTCTCTATAAAGGTCTATTGCATCGGAGTTCCATGACCACCATAGATTATATGCAATATCATTCAACCTGTTAAGCTTTTGTGGTATTACAGCTGTTACTTTTATCTTTCCTAAAAGATACATATGCAACCTCCATTTATTTTCGTATTATTTATTATTACCAATTTTTAATTAATAATATCATAATATATAAAAATCAATAAATTTAGTTCAAGGTTTAGTATTTGGGGGTAAAATCCATTATTTGCAGTATATTACAAAAAGATTTCCGTAATAAAAATAAAAACCGTAAATTTAAAATTAAAACAGCTAAATAAATTCCATCACGAAACATTAGACACAGATTAATTATATTAATTTTAAAGCGTATTATGAAAAACAGTTAAACAATTAACTATATGAAAAGTGTAAATTTTCTGACAAATACAAGAGACTATTCACTTTTCATATAATGAAGAAGCAATTTGGAAAAGCATTTTATTAGCTTCCTTAAAGCACAATATTAAAGTATCATGCAATACTTTGTTTAAATATAAAGGCCTTAAAAAAGACATCAAGAATTCATATAAAATATAATATCATAATTTCGGGAATTTTGGTAGACTTTTTTTAAAAAATATATATTTTATTAGTTAATATGCTAATTTAATATCTAATATACTAATGAAATCTAGAAAAGCTAAATATTACTCAAATAAAAATTTTGATATTTAAGAAAAATAATTGTATGATAAAAAGATACATTATTTATGGATTAATAGGATGGAATACGGAAGTTATATGGACAGGATTGCATTCATTAATGGTGGGAGACTTGAGGTTAAGCGGGTTTACTAACCTTTGGATGTTTTTTATATACGGATTGGCGGTTTTTCTTGAACCCATTCATGATATAATAAGTAGGTGGAGGTGGATTATCAGGGGAATAATTTGGGTTTTTGTCATATGGGGAATAGAATATGCTACAGGTTTTATACTTGAAAATATTATAAACCTTAAGCCTTGGATATATAAAGGTCCTTATGCCATTGATGGTTTAATAAGATTGGATTATTTTCCCTGGTGGTTTGCAGCGGGGCTAATATTTGAAAAAATTCACAAAACTTTGGATATTTACATTTTAGATAGTAGATTGTAAAGTTATATATATGCAAATTTTTAAAACATGATATTAATTCTGAAATAAGACAATGTGAATATATAGAAAATTCATTGACATATGTACCAATTTTGGAGGGAGTCTCAAGTGAGGAAGTTTAGATTAAAAAATGACCAGAACTTTGGTGGTGAGCTTACAGCTAAAAAGAGTAAGAAGAGGCGTATATTAACCCATATACTGATATTTTTGATTTTTGAGATAGTATTTACCAGTGTAACACTGCCCATATTGATTTTTTATGGGCCCTTTGAAAATGTGAAGGGCACAATAACGGGGATGTCATGGAATACTTTTACGCATCAGTATATTGCCAAGTTTTTTTTAAGCGATGAGGCCATCAATAGAATTGTATCCAGTAGCTTTGCCGAGGACCCGCTGGATAATGGTGGAGTTATTCAGAAACTAAATTTCGGCTCAAATCATGATGACAAAATAGAAGTTTATAATATAGATGGAGGAAGTTTTATAGGAAAGCTTATGCTTGTGTACGATCCTTCAAGAGTTAAAGTAGGTTATTCAAAGAACTTTCCAAAATCCGGTGAGACTACCAGCTCCATTGCTAAAAGAAATGGGGCTATTGCTGCAATAAATGCAGGTGGGTTTATGGATGTGGGATGGACAGGCACCGGTGGTGCACCTATGGGATATATTATACATGATGGTAAAATAGTTATTAATCAGAAAAGCAATACTGCTAAGCAGGACACTGCTGCATTTACCGATCAAATGTTGATTGTGGGCAAACATTCTGTAAATCAGCTTATAAATGAGTATGGGGTAAAGGAAGGTGTAAGCTTCGGACCTCCCCTGGTTGTAAACGGCCAGAATACAATAAAAAGAGGTGACGGCGGTTGGGGAATAGCACCTAGGACTGCTATAGGACAAAGGGACGACGGCACAGTCATACTTCTCGTAATTGACGGAAGAAGAGCTGGTTCTGTAGGAGCTACTCTTCGCGATGTTCAGGATATATTCTTGAAGTATGGTGCAAAAAATGCGGTTAATCTCGATGGAGGCTCTTCGACTACCATGTATTTTAATGGAAAAATTATTAACAAACCTTCCGACGGTTTGGGAGAACGGGCTGTTGCATCTGTATTCATGGTTGTTCCCGGGAAGGCTGGTGGAAAGAAGTGAAAATTTTAAAAAGGGTCTATAAATGGATTATTCTTTCAGTAGTGCTTCAAATAGCAGTCCTTGCATATTTCAATTATGATTATTTGTTAAAGGAGCACGAGATAAAAGCCACCAGCTATGAGGTAAGTGATGAAGTACAGGAAAATGAGAAGAAAAGCGTGAAAATAGAAGATGGAACAT
Source organism: Pseudobacteroides sp. (assembly GCF_036567765.1). Taxonomy (NCBI): domain Bacteria; kingdom Bacillati; phylum Bacillota; class Clostridia; order Eubacteriales; family Oscillospiraceae; genus Pseudobacteroides; species Pseudobacteroides sp. The sequence goes on along the minus strand of NZ_DATCTU010000036.1, from coordinate 41,363 downwards.
CTCTGCATAAGGTTTCCTATGACGGTAATCATGCAGCATGGTTATTATCCGGAAAGATACATGTATACGACCTGAAAAATAAAAAATCGGAAGATATCATAGAAGGCTCCAATGGTGATATAAACTACTATAAGTGGTTGCCCGACAGGAATATTATAATATATTCTGTAAGCAATGCTGCAGGTAAAATTAATGTACTTACTAAAGATATTGAAACAGGAACTATACACGATTATCCCGTAATATCGGGTTTGGCAAAAAACAGTGAGGTTAAAGACATAGAACTGTCACCTCTGACCAACGTAGTTTATGTAAAAGTACAAACAAGCTCCACAAGGGCAAGGATTTATAAATATGATATTATGGACAATTTAAGCTATATAATGATATTTGATAGCTCATCAACCATTAAGGAAGCCAATCTTTCAGATAAGCTGTTTTATGATGAAGGAAACGGAAGGATAATGGTGTGGGATGGAAAGCGGAAAAGCAAAAGCCGTATATCAACCGAAGATAAAGTGTTTCTTATAGGTGTTGATGCTGAGGATAACCTTTATGTAGGAAATAAGGATTCCGGCGGTAAAATAACCAAACTGCTATACAGTAAGCAGGATAAGGAATCAGACGACAAATGGTATGAAATAAACCTTAAAACTCCTTGTGATAAAAACCATTTGTTTGTTACAAAGGGCGGGGGTGTTTATATGATTGATAAAGTGAATAAAGTGGTTATAAACTTGAAAAATAGTGTGGAGACTAAATATGAAGGTGAATTTATTGAGATACTGGATAATTATATAGTTTATTCAGATAATAATAAACTAATGGTGGACAGCTTTTAAAACATTTTTGTTTAGCTTTTAGGGCTTAGGGTAAAAAGTAATATAATTTACAAAATATAATTATAATTAATATTTATTATAATGTTTTTATTAAATGAATGGAGGATTTTCTATGGCTAGTGAAAAGGTGTTAATAATTAGTAAGGATAATTTTGAGAGTGAGGTTGTGAAATCAGATATGCCGGTATTGGTTGATTTTTGGGCTTCATGGTGTGGGCCATGCATGACCATAGGACCAATAATTGATTCATTAGCTGATGAATATGATGGAAAGGTAAAGGTCTGCAAGGTTAATGTAGATAATGAAGGGGAATTGACCAGAAAGTACAGAGTTATGAGTATTCCGACCATATTAGTGTTTAAAAACGGGGAAATTGTTGACAAAGTTGTAGGCAGCCGATCCAAGAACGAGTTTAAAGAGGTTATAGATAAGAATTTATAATTAATTTATAAATAATTAATATAATTAGAATAAAAAAGAGGATTTTTCGAATTTGTATTGAATATGTATAGGTGAATCAAATATAAATTGATAGCTGAAATGAATTTTAATCAATTTTATACTGAACTATGAAAAGTGGCTAATCTCATACACCTTTCATAGCTATAACTTTATTTAAATACGATTCTACTATACATAGAGGAGGCAGTACAAATGTCAGGGGAAAAACGGTTTGGAAGTTCATTTTTAGGTGGTTTTGCAAAATCTGACGTAAACGCCTATATTGAAAGAATGCTTAAGGAGTTTGATGATAGACTAAAACAGAAGGACAATGAAATTTCAATGCTTAAAAATCAAAACAGGGAGCTTCGTATCAAGTATGAGGACCTTGAGAGAAGAATGGGACAGGTTAATGAAGACAGGGTTAAGATAGCTGACGCAATAATAATAGCTAAGGAAAAAGCAGAAACTATTATTGAGGAAGCTCGAAAGGAAGCATTGGAAGAAAAGAAAAAGTTGGAGCAGACAATCGAAAGTGAAAAAGAAAAACTGGTTGATGTGAGAAGAGAACTAAAGAGTCTTAAGACTGAAGTTATACAAAGGCTTAAGAAATTTGAACAGCAGATTACAGAAGTTATTGATGATGAGGATGAAGAAGATAATTAACAACAAAATCACAAGCGATTTTGTTTGCCTTAAAAAATTGTTGAAATTTTAATTTCGTTTTCGTATAATACAATATATATTAAAAGTCTTAATAAGGTTATATATCAATGACAGGGAAGAGTATATATAGACAATTTTAAGAGAGTTAGCGTATGGTGGAAGTCTAACAAAGGACTATATAGAAAGCAGCCCTTGAGATTCACTTTGAGAAATCCGATGTTATATGTTAAATTAACATTTCGGACATTAGAAGATGACGGAACCTCGCGTTATAGAGGAACGGTATATTTTGTACCGGTTGAGATGGCATTTTAAATGCTAATTAGGGTGGTACCGCGGAATACTCCTTCGCCCCTTTTTTGGGGAAGGAGTTTTTTTAATGTCCAAGATATTTTAGTGTATGACGGCGTGTTTGTGCAAATAATATATAGACTATAATTCGGTATATATAATAACGATAATAAATAAAAGGAGAGATGATGAATGGAAGAGATTTTAGAACTATTAGAAAGCAATGGCAAACTTACAGAAGAGCAGATGGCGGTTATGCTTGGGAAGACTGTTGACGAAGTAAGAGAGAGCATTAAGAAGTATGAAGAAGACAATACAATCGCTGGATACACTGCAATGATCAACTGGGAGAAAACAGGGAAAGAGAGCGTAACAGCATTGATTGAGCTTAAGGTAACTCCCCAGAGAGGAGAGGGGTTTGACAAGGTGGCGGAGAGAATATACAGATATCCTCAGGTTAAGGCCTGCTACCTTATGTCAGGAGGCTTTGATCTGACTGTAATTGTCGAAGGGAAAACAATGAAGGAAGTTGCACTGTTTGTTGCCGAGAAGCTGGCTCCTTTAGAATATGTTTTAAGCACAGCAACACATTTTGTATTGAAAAAGTATAAAGATAAGGGAACGATATTTGAGGAAAAAACCAAGGATGACAGGGAGGCAATAATATTATGAAAATGTCGGATATGATTACCCCAACTATAAAAAATATTCCTCCTTCAGGGATCAGAAAATTTTTTGATCTTGTGAATGAAATGAAGGATGCAATTTCCCTTAGTATAGGTGAGCCGGATTTCGTTACGCCCTGGAGTGTTAGAGAAGCCGGAATATACTCTTTGGAAAAAGGCCATACCCATTATTCACCCAACTCGGGTTTTATTGAGCTAAGAACAGAAATTTCAAAATATTATAAAAGAAAATTTAGCGTAGAATACAATCCCAAAAACCAGATTATTGTCACTGTAGGAGGAAGCGAAGGAATTGACATTGCTTTAAGGTCTTTGGTCGGACCGGGAGATGAGGTTATTATACCGGAACCAAGCTTTGTAGCATATAAGCCCTGCACTATTTTGACAGGTGCAACCCCGGTAATAATAAACTTGAGGGTTGAGGATCAGTTCAGGCTTACTCCTGAGATTCTTGAAAAAGCTATTACCCCCAAGACCAAAGTACTTATACTTCCGTACCCCAATAATCCTACGGGAGCAATTATGACCAGAGAGGATCTCGACAAGATTGTTGAAGTACTTAAGGATAAAGACATTGTTGTGTTATCTGATGAGATTTACTCAGAACTGACATATGAAGGAAAGCATGTATCAATTGCCAGCTACCCTGAGATGAAGGATAAGACACTTATAATAAATGGATTTTCCAAATCTTATGCTATGACCGGCTGGAGGCTTGGATATGCTTGCGGCCATCCTGACCTTATAGGGGCTATGTATAAAATACATCAATTTGCAATAATGTCGTCTCCTACCACTTCTCAATATGCGGCCATTGAAGCATTAAGAAACGGTGATAGCGATATACAGATGATGACTCGTGAATACAACAGGAGAAGAAGAGTAATGGTTGACGGTTTTAGAAAAGTAGGTTTGGAGTGCTTTGAACCGTTAGGTGCTTTCTATGTATTTCCTTGTATCAAATCAACCGGTCTTAGTTCGGAAGAATTTTGTGAGAGATTGCTTTCGGAAGAAAAAGTAGCAATTGTACCCGGTACTGCATTCGGTGACTCTGGAAATGGTTTTATCAGAGCGTGCTATGCTTATTCCGTTGATAATATAGTGGAAGCTTTAAAGAGAGTAGAAAGGTTTGTGGCAAAAATAAAAAAGTAAATGGTGATTTATGAGTAAAATAATATTTATTGATTTGGATGGTACACTTTTAGACAGCGGCAAAAAGATTTCAAAGGAAAACAAAGATGCCATCAAGAGTGCGGAAGAAAAGGGGCTAAAAGTAATAATTTGTACAGGCAAGGTGTTTAGATCGGCTAAGAGGTTTGCCCATGAGGCTGGCATATCAGGGCCGCTTATATCCTGTAATGGTGCAGAAATAAGGGATATAGCAACAGAAAAGTTGTTATATTCCGATTTTCTAAGGAAAGAAGATTGCTATAAAGTGATTGATATATGCAGGAAAGAGAATATATACTTTCATGCATATATCAATCATGATATGTTTACTGAAATGGATGAGTGCCCCACGCCTCTTTACTGGAGGGAGAATACCGAGGTTCCTGAGGAATATCGGGTTAAGATAGAGGTTGTTTCCGATTTTAAGGAAACTTTAAAAAACAGTAGTGAAAGTGTATCCAAATTTCTTATGGTTTCACATGATCCTCATCAGCTTATTGAAGTGAGAAGACTTTTAGAGGAGATTGATACGATAAACGTAATGTGCTCCGAACATGATAACATTGAAGTGGTAAATAAAAGTGTAAGTAAAGGCACCGCTTTAGTTTTTGTTAGTGAGTTTGAAAAATATAAGGGATACGAGACAGTTGCTATGGGGGATAGTGAGAATGACTTATCCATGCTCTTGAAATCTCAATATAAGGTTGCAATGGGCAACGCCAATGAAGCATTAAAAAATATTGCTGATTTTGTATCAGTAACAAATGATGAAAATGGCGTAGCAAAAGCCATTGATAATATTTTAAACAACTGCCCAAAATAACAAAAGTATTTTGCTCCAATCCGTAAGGAGTAGTATTTGCTGTAGGCAATTAATGCCTACAGCTACTTTTAATATAGCATAAAATTAAGTCATCTAATTCTTGACTGATTTTTAATATATCCTCCGTATTTCCTGTATCCATAACCTCGTACAGCTTGTTACGGAGCTGTTCTAACTGCTCTAACATAAAAACCTCCAAAAAACCATTGCTCGTTAAAAGCAAATATTAAAATTTCAGTATTTTATATTCAAGTATTTTGTGATAGAATATCAACAATAATAGCTTATTTTAATTTTAAGGCAACAGAACGTTGCTGTCAATAATAAAAGAATTATATGCAAACAAAATGTTGCTTTGGTATATAATTTATTTATTGGTAGGATTTATTGTAATTAAGTATAAAGGGAAGAATACTTTTTGAGGTGAAGCAAAAGTGGATTTTTCAAGGATGCTGAAGCAGCTGAGGGAGGAAAAGAGCCTATCCCAAAAGGATATTGCCGAATATTTGGGCTTGACGCGTCAAGCCGTTGCTTCATATGAGCTTGCCAAGAGAGAGCCTGATTATGATGTTCTTAAAAAATTGGCAGATTACTTTGGTGTTTCGGTAGATTACTTGCTAGGTAGAGTAAAATGCAAGGATGTAAATGCCATTACCGTTGGAAGAAATATAGATTTAATCAGGGGCAATATGACATTTAAGGAAATGTCTGAAAGTATCAGTAAAAAGATGGGTACCATGATATTTCCTGAAATGCTTGAGCTTTATGCTAGAGGCGAGAGAATGCCATTTAGTGCTACTTTAAAAATAATAGCAAAATATGCAGGTGTCAGAGAGACCTTTTTTTACACACATAACACATTGTTGACTTTTGAAAGAGAAAAGGAGTTGTATAAAAGAGAGGAAGAGCTTAATAGTGTAAATCATGCCAATAAAGAGCCAAAGGTAGAATTGATACTCATAGATGATGAATTAAAAAAATGGATAGCTAAGGAAAGTAGTATAGATTATTTGCGACTGGCCAAAAGCATACAGGAAGCAGGTATTCCTCCTGCGGTTTTGGAACCTTTGATAAAGACTATTAAAAGTAATAGCAGGGTTGATTAATACCTGGAATTCAATTTTTACATATTTTGTCTTGATTAACCGCTTTTCAATTGGTTATCTATATAAATATTTCAACTATTATTATTTCTAATTTTGTCACAGCATAATAACGATTACTTTTGCTTGTTTTGAATTGATATATGTTTACCATAATCATTTTACATTTATAAGTGTTGTAAAATATATAAAAGTAATATAACTTTATTTGGGAGGTTTTATTATGATATGGTTTAAAAAAGCTGCGGTATTTTTTATGCTGATTTTTTTGGCTGTGCAGTTTCAATCCATTTCGTTTACAGCAGCTCAAAAAGATCAGTACACTCAAATGATAAAAAAGCAGGGTGATGTTATTATTTCTTTCAGGTATCAAAAAAACATCGATATGCATGTGGTTATTGGAAAATGTGGTGTAAACCAAATGGTAAACTTCAAGAGGATCTATCTAGAAAAAAATAATAGCAACAAAGTAAATGCTGCTGTCGGCAAGAAGGCAGAATTGTTTATGAAGTCACGTACCGATTGGTTAGGGCCTTATGTTGTAAAGTCACTTATTGGCGGTGATGGAGGAACGTATGCATTTACAGGAGGATGGCACAGTATTGTCCGTGATAATAAGACATACAAGACAGGTAAGACAGTAAAATTCGATGTGGCATCGGGAAACCGAATTTTAAAAGAAAATACGGAAGCTGCCGGGCCAGCAGTTATTCATATTACAAACTTGATCCAAGGGTTTAATACCAATAAGGCCGGCAGGGATATAATAAGGGAAGATATACAGATTGAAGCAGATAGGGGACAATTCAAAGTGAATGTAAAAACTACTGCTTTAGAAGATGTATTTCTAATGAAATACTATGGGCTTCAAACCCAGAACGATTCGTGGCAGGGTGTTCAATATATGAAAGGCCCTATAAATTCCATCAGACGGTATTCGGAATCGGGACCAAAAATAAGCACAGGCATAGCAAACAACTTTTCTCTTTTGTCAAAGGATAAAAAAATAAGGCTTTTATGCAGCCTCAGTGATAAAACAGGACTTGGAACATTCGATAATATACCTGGATATATGCCCACCGTGTTTACCGAATCTTACGGGAAAACATACTTTAACCTTATAAACGGTAAAGGAAAGCGTTTAAATAAAAATGAAAGTATTATGTGGTCGGGTAAGTATGAGTTCCTGTAGAATACACCATAACTTACCGGATATTAAAAAGAAGGAAAGCTTTCGTAATAATATATTACATAGCTTCCTTCTTTTTAATATCTTTTAACACACCAGCCAGTGTTAAATAGCTGATTCGCCTCTTTCTCCGGTTCTGATCCTTACTGCATCCTCTACGTCGTATACAAATATTTTTCCGTCTCCCACTTCTCCGGTTTTTGCTTCTTTGCATATCAGGTTTATTATTTCTTCCACATGACTGTCTTTAGTTACAATTTCAATTTTTACCTTTGGAAGAAGGTTTAAAGTTATTTCGGTACCCCTATAATATTCCTTTCTTCCTTTTTGCAAGCCACAACCCATAACCTGACTGATTGTCAATCCATGAACATTAAATTTGCTCAATGTTTCTTTAATGTCTTCCAATTTGCCTGGTCTAATTACTGCTTCGATTTTTTTCATTTCCCTCACCTCTATATTTTTTGTGTCTGGAAATTATGGTGTATATAATAACTGACACCATAATTTATTAAGACAGATTTGCAAAGATATTATAACGCAATGCCCTCTTCTGTAGTAAAGTCGGGATATGCATCCTCACCATGCTGAGATATGTCAAGACCTTCGTCTTCATCCGATTCGCTGACGCGAAGTTTTACAAAGAGAGATATTGCTTTAAGTATGACAAATGTAAGAACCCCTGAGAAGGCTAAAGTTGCTAGAACGCTTAATGCTTGAATTCCCAAAAGCCCGGGGTTTCCATGAAGCAAGCCGTCAGCACCTAATGGGTTAACTGCCTTAGAAGCGAATACACCTGTTGCCAGGGCTCCGAATATACCCCCTATACCGTGGCATCCAAACACATCTAAAGAGTCGTCATAACCAAACTTGGGTTTAAGGACGCTTATTGCAAAATAGCTTATTGGACTTACCAGAAGACCAATAACAATTGCTGACAGTGGTGTAACAAAGCCGGCAGCCGGTGTTATGGCAACCAACCCTACTACACAGCCTGTAGCAGCTCCAAGCAATGTCGGTTTCCCATGATGTATCCATTCAATTACTATCCATGATATCAATGCTGCTGCCGCTGAAGTGTTAGTAACCAGGAAAGCATTTACTGCCACACCATTTGCAGCTAATGCACTGCCTGCATTGAAACCGAACCAGCCAAACCAAAGTACTGCAGCACCCAATAAAACAAATGGTATATTATGAGGTATCATTGGTGTTACCTTATAACCTTTACGCTTCCCTAATACGATTGCTGCCACCAATCCTGCTATACCGGAGCTTATATGGACTACAGTACCGCCAGCGAAGTCAAGAGCACCAAGTTCTCTTATCCATCCGCCAACACCCCATACCCAATGAGCAAGAGGATCATAAACCAGTGTTGCCCAGAGTAATGTAAATAATAAGTAAGCGGAGAATCTCATTCTTTCTGCAAAAGCACCTGTAATAAGTGCGGGAGTAATAATTGCAAACATCATTTGAAACATGGCAAAGGATGCTTGGGGAATAGTTCCTGCATAATCTGCATTGGGTTCTGCACCTACCCCGTTAAAGCCAAGGAAGTCAAGACCGCCAATTATACCGCCTTTATCAGGACCAAATGCAAGTGTATAGCCTATCAGTATCCATTGAATTGAAATCAATCCAACCATAACAAAGGAATTCATCATGGTATTAAGTACATTCTTTTTTCTAACCATTCCGCCGTAAAAGAAAGCCAGTGCCGGTGTCATTATAAATACAAGGGCTGTTGAAATAATAGAAAAGGTTGTATCGCCAGTATCGATTTTTGCTTCTCCCTCAGCAAAAATCATCATGGGTATGCTTAATACTGCTAGTAGACTTAATAAAAATGACATAAATTTCTTGTTCATATCGATTCCTCCATAAATTTAATATTGATTGATATTCACGATTAAAATGAAAGTTGGAATTATCGACATTGATAATTTGTATTGGAGCTCCAAATGAGAATCACTTCGACGGGATTCACTGCTAAAGTGAAAATAAAAAAGCCCACCAGTATTTAAAATACGGGTAAGCATCTTTACTTACTTGAAAAATTTATTCAACTTTCTTATATTATATTACTTTGAATTCAATAATGCAATACTTATTTTAAAAAAATTAATATGTTTTGTTTTTTAATGTTATTGCAAAAAATTACATGCAGTTTATTGCTATTTTCATATATAGCAATTCTTTTGTATATACAACAAAAGGAAGGAAATAAATAATATATACCAATATATTAATTTAGAAAAAAGGCATTATATTGTAATTTTACTGATGCGGTTTTCGATATAATATAGGAAGGATATATTTAAATATGTACTTTTAATTATCGGTAAAATCTGATATATTAAATATTAAAGCAAAAATACCGTTAATAATCTGAAAGGCGGTTATTTAATGTCTGGTGAAAAGTATATTGTTGCAGCTACAGACAATCCCACTCAAATTTCAATAAGGAACATGTTAAACCCTTACGGATTTATGTTTTTGGGTAATTGTTCGGATTCCATTTCGCTTCTGAGGCTTATCAGGAGTTATAATCCGGATTTTGTTGTTATAGATATGGGACTGCAGCTGCGTGATATAAAGCCTGTTATAGACACAATAGATGATGAAATGCTATGCCCTTGTATATTAGTTGGGCAAAGTAAAGATATGGAAACTGAGGACTTGCAGGAGAAATCAAAAGTGGTGACTCTTTGTCCGAAGCCTTTGAATAAGGAATTGTTCATTCACACGGTTGAAATGTCTTTAATAAGCTTTAAGAGGATTTCCAAGCTGGACAGGAAGCTTCGGGAAATGACTGAGAACTACGAGACAAGAAAAGCTGTTGAACGGGCTAAATGGATACTTATGGAGAGAGAAGGTATCAATGAAAGCGAAGCTTATGAGCGAATGAGGAAGAAGAGTATGGATACACGAACTCCTATTAAAGCCCTGGCTGAAGCAGTTATTTTTGCTTATGAATTAGGTGATAAAAGTAAAGGGTAAAAATAAAAGATAAAGGGGAGAGATTATAGTGCTAGAATTTGAACAATTTAAAATTGAAATTGAAGCTTTAACTATAGAACTTGGAGAAATGGGGGCTTCACTTTGACATCGCCAGACTGGACGATGAAATAGCGGAGCTTGAACAAAAGGCTGCAGAACCTGAGTTTTGGAATGACCCGGAGAATTCACAAAAGATACTTCAGAGATTAAAGAATGTAAAGGATAGAGTGGATGGATATAGAGGGCTTGTTACAGATCTCGAAGATGTAAAAACATTAAACCAACTTGGAATTGAAGAAGAGGATGTAAGTATTATAGAAGAGGTTTCTTCGGGTATTCGCGATCTAAAGGAAAAATTGACAAAGCTTAAATTGGAAACACTTCTTACTGGTCAGTACGATAAAAATAATGCAATACTGACTCTTCATGCCGGTGCAGGAGGTACTGAAGCACAGGACTGGGTGCAAATGCTTTTGAGGATGTATACGAGATGGGCTGAGGCAAAAGGCTATAATGTAAAGATTCTTGACTTTTTAGATGGCGAGGAAGCCGGTATAAAGAGTGTAACTATCCATGTTATAGGTGAAAATGCATATGGTTATTTAAGGTCGGAAAAGGGAGTACACAGGCTTGTCAGAATATCGCCGTTTGATGCTTCAGGAAGAAGACATACTTCCTTTGCATCATTAGATGTAATGCCGGAGCTTGATGACGACATAGAAATTGATATTAACCCTGAGGACCTGAGAGTTGACACATATAGAGCCAGCGGTGCAGGAGGCCAGCATATCAATAAAACGGAATCAGCTGTAAGAATAACCCATATACCTACGGGAGTAGTTGTTGCATGTCAAACAGAAAGGTCCCAGTTCCAAAACAAAGATACCGCCATGAAGATGCTTAAGTCAAAACTGCTAGAGCTTAAAGAACGTGAACAAAAAGAAAAGATAGAAGACTTGAAGGGTATTCAGATGGATATTGCATGGGGAAGTCAAATAAGATCCTATGTATTTTGTCCCTATACCCTTGTAAAGGATCACCGAACTAATTTTGAGATTGGAGATGTAAATTCCGTTATGGATGGAGAAATTGACGGGTTTATAAATTCATTTCTTTCAAGTAAACAATAAACAAAAGCTTTGTATAAATATCATTTAATACTATTAAGGGGGCTGCTATGAATTCAAAAAGTATCGGTATAATTGGAACCGGAAAACTTGGAAGCAGCCTTGCTGTCGCTTTACAATCAAAAGGGTTTATATTATCAGGGCTTTACAGCATTGGAGGAGTTTCCCAAAATAAGCTCTGCAACAGTTTGGGAGTTTGTGTTGAAAATGATTTAAAGAAAACAGTAGCTCGGTCGGATATTATTTTTATAACGGTTCCCGACTCTCAAATAAAAAACGCAGCGATACATATATCACAATCGACAGAGGCTGATAGCTTAAAAAATAAGTGTTTTTTTCATATGAGCGGTGCTCTGACATCTGATGAGCTTGTTGATTTGGGCACAGGTGTTTATACAGGCTCTTTACATCCTATCCAGACATTTGCTGATGCAGCAAATGATCCTAAGATATTTGAAGGGATTTATTTTGGATTTGAAGGCTGTGGTGAGGCTTATTTAGCTGCAAAATATTTGGTTGATGCACTAAACGGAAAAATCATTAATATCCAAAAGGCCAATAAGCCCATATACCATGCCTGTGCATGTATAATATCCAATTATACAGTTACCCTTTCTTACACAGTTGAAAAACTGCTAAGGGTAATGGATGTTGAGAACCAAATCGGTATTAATGCGTTTTTGCCATTATTAAAGGGGACTGTTGCCAATATTGAAAAGTTTGGCAGTATCATGTCTCTTACAGGTCCCATATCCAGGGGTGACTTAAATGTGATAAAGAGGCATATTGAAGCATTAAATAAAAAAAGCGGTTGTCTGGAAAATGAGTTATACAGGGTTATGGCTTTGGCAACAGCCGATGTGGCCTGTGAGAAAGGCAGCATTGATGAAGGCATAAGGCTGTCGATAAATAAACTGTTTGATAAGTGAGACAATAATTAAAGTGTTGGAAATGCATTAAAGCAAAATTTTTAAAAGGGTGTGGTGGCCATAGAGATCGAGAGTTTAAAGGAATTGCTTAAAAATGTCCAGGATGGAAAGGTGAATGTTGATGATGCGGTTGAAAGGCTTAAAACATTGCCTTTTGAGGACTTGGGCTTTGCAAAGGTAGACCATCATCGAAATATCAGAAACGGGTACCCTGAAGTTGTTTACTGCGAAGGTAAAACAAATGAACAGATCAAAGCAATAATTTTGAAGCTCATGGAGAAAAATAACAATATAATGGCTACACGTGCCGATGTATCGGTTTTTGAGACGGTAAAAGAAATTACAGAGGATGCTGTTTATTACGAAAGTGCCCGGATCATAGTGGTGAAAAAAAGAGAAGTATCCAAGTCGGTGAAAACCATAGCGATTGTTACAGCAGGAACATCGGACATACCCGTTGCAGAGGAAGCGGCTATTACAGCGGAAACCATGGGTAATTCAGTGGTAAGGGTGTATGATGTCGGAGTTGCAGGTATACACAGGCTATTTGCAAAATCGGAAATACTGTTAAAAGCTAATGTATTGGTTGTTGTTGCAGGTATGGAGGGTGCACTTGCCAGTGTTGTTGCAGGTATGGTGGACAAGCCTGTTATTGCAGTACCTACAAGTGTAGGTTATGGGGCCAATTTCGGCGGCTTATCGGCACTTCTGACTATGCTTAACAGCTGTGCAAGCGGTATTGGTGTAGTAAACATTGATAACGGATTTGGGGCAGGTTTTTTAGCAGCGATGATAAATAGATTATAAATAAGGAGAATGCCTATGAAGGTTCTTTATTTTGATTGTTTTTCCGGAATAAGCGGTGATATGACTGTAGGGGCATTGCTAGACCTTGGAATCGATAAGGAGTTATTTTTGGAGGAGCTTAGGAAGCTAAACCTGGGTGGATGCGAGGTGCTCATTGAAAAGACAACCAGGCAGGGCATTGCCGGAACTGATTTTAATGTTATCGTAAATGAAGAGTATGATGACCTGGTTAAACGCATGGAACAAAAAGGGCATTTGCAAACAGAAATGTCTTTGAAGCATGACCAGGACCATAGTCACGATGTTGGTCACAACAATAATAACGATGGCAATCACAACCATCATCATGACCATGACCACGATCATCACCACGACCATAGCCAAGACAACAGTCATCATCATGAACACGGGAGAAATCTTTTGGATATCGAAGCCCTTATTGATGCAAGTATATTAAAGCAAAGTATTAAAAGCATCAGTAAAAAGGTTTTTAGAGAAATTGCAAGAGCAGAGGCAAAGGTGCATAATAAAAGCATCAATGAGATTCATTTTCATGAGGTTGGTGCTGTAGATTCAATTGTAGATATTGTAGGAACTTCCATATGCCTTGACCTTTTGGGAGTTAAGGAAGTTTATTGCTCTCCTCTTCACGACGGGCAGGGCTTTATCGAATGTGCCCATGGGATTATACCGGTTCCGGTACCTGCGGTTATGGAAATTTTGGCGAACTCTCAGATCCCTTTAGTAATTGAGGATGTTAAGACAGAGCTCATTACACCAACAGGAGCAGGCATTGTAAAGACTCTATGCAGGAACTTTGGCAGCATGCCTGTGATGATTATTGACAAGGTGGGTTATGGTTTCGGTAAAAGAGAGACAGGCAGGTTAAACGCCCTGAGAGTGGTTTTAGGAACTATTTTAAGTCATGACAGCCTCATGGAGGATATGGTCCTTTTAGAGACCAACATAGACGATACGACCTCTGAAATTCTTGGTTTTACCATGGAAAAACTCCTTGAGCACGGTGCTGCAGATGTGTATTATACGTCGATTTATATGAAGAAAAACCGCCCGGCATATATGCTGTCGGTTTTGTGTAAAAAGCAGCTTGAAGAAAAAATGGCTGATATTATATTAAGAGAGACTTCTACTATCGGAGTTAGAAGGAGCGTTGTCAAAAGGCACGTTATGGATAGAGAAGTCGTAAAGATCAATACAGGCTTTGGTGATGTAAGGGTAAAAATATCAACCAGGGGAAATGTTAAGAAGGTAACTCCTGAATATGAGGATTGCAAGGATATAGCACTCAAAACAGGAATGCCTCTAATTGCGGTTTATGAACAGGTAAACAGACATATGGCACAATCTGAGCAATGCGTGAAAAACAGGTATGAAGGAAATTAGGGAATAGGTATGTATTACAATAAGTTTTCGGATTATTTAAAGGAAAAGTACAAGGCAAAGGTTTATAAAATACCCATTAATATTCCGGTAACATGCCCTAACAGGGATGGCACACTAGGAACGAAGGGCTGTCTTTTTTGCGGTGAGGAAGGGGCAGGATTTGAAAACCTTTCAAATCAGCTTGGGGTTAGGGAACAAATAGAAATCAACTCCAGGTATATAGGTGAAAAATATAAAGCAGAAAAGTTTATTATATATTTTCAAAATTACACAAACACATACCTTCCTGTGGAAAGATTTAAGGCATACATCAGCGACTCATGTATGCCAGGTGTTGCTGCCATCTACATTTCCACCAGGCCTGACTGTATAAATGACAGCTATCTTTCATTTTTGCAGAGCATAAAAAACAGCAGAAATATTGATATTGTTATAGAACTAGGCCTTCAGACTGTGAATTATCATACCCTGAAGGCTATTTACCGTGGTCACCTTCTTGCGGAGTTTATTGATGCAGCAATCCGTATAAAGAATTACGGACTCATGACATGTGCTCATTATATTGTAGATCTTCCGATGGATAACATGGATGATGTGATAGAGGGTGCAAGGATAATATCTGCTTTAGGTGTAAATCAGGTGAAATGCCATTCAATGTATATTTTAGAAGGCACAGGAATGGGTGATTTATACAAAAAAGGACTTATTAAACCTGTGACTTTGGAAGAATATATAGAAAGGGTTATTGCTTTTCTAGAGTTTTTATCGCCTGAAATAGTTATACAGAGGCTAATAGGGCGGGCACCAAAGGAAAGATCCCTTTTTTGCAACTGGGGAACAAGTTGGTGGAAAATACACGATATGATCGAAGCTAAAATGAAAGAAGAAAACAGGTGCCAGGGACTAAAGTTCAATTATCTTAACGGAAGTGCCTGCCAGGGTTTGTTTTAATACTATTGTATGTTTTGAAATCATGACATAGGCAATTAAAAATTTGCTTTGCATATATCTACAAAATCCTATATAATATTTAAATGATTAATGGGTTAATAATTATGACGGGCTTATTTAGATCATAAATTTATAAAGTTTTATGTAAGGGGTTGTTATTTTTGAACAATGAAATGATAATAGTGCTTGATTTTGGAGCTCAATATAATCAGCTGATTGCAAGAAGAGTAAGGGAAGCAAATGTGTATTGTGAGGTTTTACCTTATAATGCATCTATCGAGAAAATAAAATCCTTAAATCCAAAGGGTATCATTTTCTCTGGTGGTCCTGCGTCAGTACTTGATGAGGGTGCACCTTTCTGTGACAAGGAAATATTCAATTTAGGCGTGCCCATTTTAGGTATTTGCTACGGAATGCAGCTAATGGGCGTAATGCTTGGCGGAAGTGTAGAAAGGGCTGAACAAAGGGAATACGGCAAAAATGACATTACGCTTAATACAGATGGTAAGCTGTTTAATGGAATAGACAAGGATACAACATGCTGGATGAGCCATACTTATTTTGTAAGTAAGCTTCCAGAAGGATTTAGCTGCATTGCTTCGTCTTCAAATTGCTGTAATGCTGCTATGGAAAATAAAGAAAGGAAGTTTTATGGAGTGCAGTTCCATCCCGAGGTTTCGCATACACCAAGAGGAATGGAAGTCCTAAGGAACTTTTTATATAATGTATGCGGTTGTTCAGGGGACTGGATAATGTCATCCTTTGTAGAACAATCTATTAAGGCAATAAAGGATAAAGTAGGCGATAAAAAGGTTTTGTGTGCATTATCGGGCGGTGTAGATTCATCTGTGGCGGCTGTTATGATACATAAAGCCATAGGCAAGCAGCTTACCTGTATTTTTGTGGATCATGGGCTTCTTAGAAAGTATGAGGGAGACCAGGTAGAAAAGGTTTTTACAGAGCAATTTGATCTAAACCTCATAAGGGTTAATGCGGAAGACAGATTTTTAGAAAAGCTTGCTGGTGTATCGGAGCCTGAGACTAAGAGAAAAATAATCGGCGAAGAATTTATAAGGGTTTTTGAGGAAGAAGCTAAAAAGATTGGAAAAGTTGATTTTCTTGTTCAGGGAACTATTTATCCCGACGTTATTGAGAGCGGAGTAGGGAATGCGGCTGTTATTAAAAGCCATCATAACGTAGGCGGGCTTCCTGACTATGTTGATTTTAAAGAAATAATCGAGCCATTAAGAAACCTTTTTAAGGATGAGGTAAGAAGAGTCGGAGAGGAACTTGGAATACCTGGGGAAATAGTATGGAGGCAGCCGTTCCCCGGACCAGGTTTGGCGATAAGGATCATTGGGGACATAACCATAGACAAGCTGGAAATTGTTAAGGATTCCGATCATATATTCAGAGAAGAGATTGCCAATGCAGGACTGGACAGGCAAATAAATCAGTACTTTACTGTGTTGACCGGAATGCGAAGCGTCGGTGTCATGGGGGACGAAAGAACCTATGACTATACGTTGGCTCTTAGAGCGGTGACTACTACCGACTTTATGACAGCTGACTGGGCAAGAATACCCTATGATTTATTGGAGAAGATTTCTAACAGAATAGTAAATGAAGTAAAACACATAAACAGAATTGTTTACGACATTACAAGCAAGCCGCCTGCTACTATCGAGTGGGAATAAAATAAAAAGTGGTGCAAAATAAAAGGGGCCTAAAAACCCCTTTATATTTATGTTTGGGGGGTTTATAGATGACTATAAAAATAATTATGCTGGGAATTCTAGCATTCATTGGTTTTATAGCCGGCAAGACAGGTTACTTACCGGAAAACTCCGGCGTTATATTATCACGGCTCGTGGTTAAAGTCACGGCACCCATATTGATATTTATAACATTAGCCGGTAACAAAATTACAGGTAAAGAGCTTGGTAACGGCATATGGATATACATTTTCGGACTTACGTTTATGCTTATATCTTTTTTAATAGGCCATATTTTAAGTAAGAGGCTGAAAATGGGTGTGGCAACTAAAAGTATATTTAAAATGCATTTTGTCTTTGGTAACGTTGTGTTTCTGGCATTTCCTTTAATAAGTTCGGTATATGATGCAGCAAGTGTCAAGCTGGCTTTAACGTATGCTGTATTCTATAATCTGGCAAATGATACATTGCTGTGGACATTGGGAATTTATCTGGTAAATAAACATAAGGAAAGCAATTGGAAGGATAATCTTAAGCACCTAATTAACGGTAATACCATAGCTTTTACATTAGGGATAATATGCATATTGATAAATTTACAAAATATAGTAGAGCATAATTCTGTGGTAAGAACTGTATATGATGTGGTTTTTGGTACGCTAAAGCCCCTTGGGGAAACAACTTTTACACTTTCTATGTTGTTTATAGGGTTGATACTTTCGGAGGTCAAAATTAAAAGCAGGAATGATTTGCTAAAACGGTATCCTTCAGTTATGCTTAGCATCTTTAAACTTCTTATAATACCTTTTTTAGCATTCTTTATATTGAAGTTGACAGGAAACTTTATATCTCCCATGGCAAAGGGAATTATAGTTATACAGCTAGCCATGCCCTGCGGAACAATTGTTCCTGCATTAGCCTCACAATATGATTCCGATTACAGATTTGCAACGGAAAATGTATTTTTCTCAACTATAATTTGTATAATTACCTTACCGTTTATCTCAGGACTTGTTTAGGTAATGATTAAAGAATTACTTCCCCTTGCGAGCGTGTATTCACGAGTTAAGTGGATACGAAAGCGAGCTGATAGGGGAAGTTATTTCTTTAACATTACTAAGTAATAATTAAAGAATTACTTACCCACTCCCAAGTAAATATTCGGATAATTGATATGAAAAAACCTTTATAGTGTATATAAATTTACAGTTTTATATTGTATATAGGCAATATTACGAATATTATTAAAAGAAATCAAAAAAATGTTCGTAATTATTGTCTCTTTAAATTGACAAACAGCAGAGTGATTTGATACTATAATTTATGTGAGAAAGCTAAGGGCTTAGGTTTTAAATGAGTTTCTAAAATGCATAATTAATCTTACAATTTATTATAAAATATTTATATTATGGGGGTTTTGCTATGTGTTCTTCAAAAGATGCGAGAGTTGCCATAGTAATGGGCAGCGATTCCGATTTACCTACTCTTAAGGGATGTATCAAGCTTTTACAGGAATTCAACATAAAAGTGGATGTTATGGTTTGTTCTGCACACAGAACACCTGAAAAGGCATCTGAGTTTGCAAAGAAGGCAGAAGAAAACGGTATAGATGTAATAATCGCAGCTGCAGGTAAAGCTGCACACTTGCCTGGAGTATTAGCTGCTTATACCACACTGCCTGTCATCGGGGTTCCTATCAAGTCATCAACATTGGACGGAATGGATGCACTTTTATCAATAGTTCAGATGCCAAGTGGTATACCTGTTGCAACAGTTGCTATTGACGGAGCTGAAAATGCTGCCATACTTGCAGCACAGATACTGTCTGTAGGCTATCCAGGACTAAGGGAAGAGATGAAGGCCTTTAAAAATAAGCTTGCAAAAAAAGTTGAGGAAAAGAATGAAGCACTACAGAGTAAGCTTGTGGATGGAAAATGGGATATATAATAACAACACATAAAGATGTCGGTATTTTAAGGAGTTAGCTATGAATGATTATAATAGGCCGGACAAGTTGAGAGAAGAGTGTGGGGTTTTCGGTATTTACAGCAATAACTGCCATGATGTTGCAAGCATGTCCTACTATGCACTTTATGCACTGCAGCACAGAGGGCAGGAGAGCTGCGGTATAGCCGTAAACACCGAGGGTGATATAGTACATCATAAAGCAATGGGTCTTGTACCTGAGGTGTTTAGTGAAAAGATTCTAGATGGGCTTCAGGGGAGTTCTGCAGTCGGTCATGTTCGTTACTCTACTACCGGAGCCAGCCTTCTTGCAAATGCCCAGCCCTTAGTGGTCAAATACAAGGATGGGAAGATGGCTTTAGCTCATAATGGTAATCTGGTCAATGCTTCAGAAATACGAGAAAAGCTTGAGGAAAATGGTGCTATATTTCAGTCTACTATTGATTCTGAAATAATGGCATATTTAATTTCCAGATACAGGGGGCATAATAACAGCATTGAAGAAGCAATATTTGAGATGATGAAAGAAGTAAAGGGTTCTTATGCACTCGTTGTTCTTACACCTAAAAAGCTATTGGGGATCAGGGACCCCTTTGGAATAAGACCTCTATGTATAGGAATGCTGGGTGACTCTTATGTTCTTGCTTCCGAAACCTGTGCTCTTGATGCTATAGGTGCAAATTTTATCAGGGATGTAGAGCCTGGAGAAATTGTTGCTATCAGCGATGAGGGCCTTTCCAGCATAAAAACCAATTTGGAGAATGAGTCTAAACTTTGTATATTTGAACATATATATTTTGCAAGGCCGGACAGTTATATAGACGGTGCAAGCGTTTACAGGGCCAGATTTGAAGCAGGAAGACTATTAGCAATTGAAAATCCTGTGGAGGCTGACTTGGTTATAGGTGTACCTGACTCGGGAATTACAGCCGCTTTAGGATATTCTGAACAGTCGGGAATACCCTATGCACAGGGATTTATTAAGAACAGGTATGTAGGGAGAACCTTTATTCAGCCTGATCAGGGAAAACGCGAAATGAGCGTGAGAATAAAGCTCAACGCCATGAGAAATGCAATAGAAGGAAAAAGAGTTATAATGGTAGATGATTCCATAGTAAGAGGAACTACAAGTAAAAGAATAGTTCAATTGCTAAGGGATGCCGGGGCGACTGAGGTTCACCTTAAGATAAGTTCACCGCCGGTTAAATGGCCGTGTTATTTTGGCATAGATACGCCTTCTAGAAAGCACCTGACTGCTGCATGCCATACAGTTGATGAAATAAAGAAAATGATAGGGGCTGATAGCCTTAGCTATTTAAGCATCGAAGGACTTATAAGCACACCTGTCGGATCTAAGTGCGGTTTTTGCAAAGCATGTTTTGATGGTGACTATCCTATGCAGGTTCCGGGGGAAGGTAATAAATTCTCATGTGACGGTTCTCAAAAAGAATAGTAAAAGGATAGAATGTTTAATAGATTAGTTAATTTAATTAAATTATGAGTTTGGAGGATATGAAATGACGACCTATAAAGATGCAGGGGTTGACGTTGAAGCTGGTTATAAGGCTGTAGAACTTATGAAAGGCCATGTTAAAAAGACATTCAGACCTGAAGTTATGACAGATTTGGGTGGATTTGGCGGATTGTTTTCATTAACTAAAGACAAGTATAAAGAGCCTGTTTTAGTGTCCGGTACTGACGGAGTAGGGACAAAACTTAAAATAGCCTTCTTGCTGGATAAGCATGATACTGTAGGTATTGACTGTGTTGCCATGTGTGTCAACGACATAGTATGCAGCGGTGCAGAGCCTCTATTTTTTCTTGACTATATAGCAGTTGGGAAGAACAGACCTGAGAAGGTAGCTGATATTGTAAAGGGAGTGGCAGAGGGCTGTGTTATGTCAGGTTGTGCACTAATTGGCGGTGAAACAGCTGAAATGCCTGGATTCTATTCTGAGGAAGACTACGATATGGCAGGTTTTGCAGTGGGTATAGTTGATAAGAGCAAAATAATTGACGGAAAAAGCATAAAAGAGGGAGACAAACTAATTGGGCTTCCATCATCAGGGCTCCACAGCAACGGATTCTCCCTGGTAAGAAAGCTTCTTAATCCATCTAAAGAAAAGCTGCAGGAGTATGTAGAAGCATTGGGATCAAAAATGGGTGATGAGCTCATAAAGCCTACAAAGATTTATGTGAAGACAATACTCGACATAATAAATAAATATGAAATCAAGGGGATTTCTCATATAACAGGCGGTGGCTTTATTGAAAATATTCCAAGGATGGTACCGGAAGGTTTGAGAGTCAGGATCAATAAAGGAACTTGGCCTGTACTGCCAATTTTTAATTTATTGCAGAGTATAGCCAATATTGGAGAAAGGGATATTTACAACACATTCAATATGGGTATCGGAATGGTATTGGCTGTAAGCAGTGATATAGCCGAAGATGTAGTTGAACATATAAAGAAGAATAACGAGGAAGCTTACCTGATTGGTGAAATTGTTAAGGGAGAGGCCGGAGTTGATATATGTTGAGGATAGGGGTTCTAGTATCAGGAGGAGGTACCAATCTCCAGGCTATTTTGGATAAAATTGACAGCGGGTATCTGGATAACTGTTCCGTAGTGACTGTTATATCCAGCAAGGTGGGCGTATATGCTCTTAAGAGAGCTGAAAACCATAATATACCCTCTGAAGTCATATCAAGGAAAAGCTATTCCTCTCTGGACGAATTTGATACAGCACTTATAGAAAGCCTGGAGAAACAAGGGGTTGAACTGGTTGTCCTTGCTGGGTTCTTATCCCTGCTTGGTGAGAGGTTTAATAACCATTACAAAAATAGAATTATTAATGTTCACCCATCGCTGATACCATCCTTCTGCGGAAAGGGTTATTACGGGCTGATTCCACACGAAAGGGCCATTGAGTACGGGGTAAAGGTAACCGGTGCTACTGTGCATTTTGTTGAGCTTGAGGCTGATGCGGGACCAATAATACTTCAGAAGGCAGTACATATAAATGAAGATGATACTCCTGAAACCTTGCAGAAGCGGGTGATGGAAGAGGTGGAATGGCAGATTTTGCCTGAGGCTATCAGGCTTTATGCACAGCGAAGACTTAAAGTTGAGGGAAGAAAAGTTAGAATATTGCCATAAATAACAATTAAAATAATTTATAAAAGGAGAGTTAACATGGTTAAAAGGGCCTTAATAAGCGTATCGGATAAAACCGGAATTGTAGATTTTGCAAAAGAGCTTCAAGGTATGGGAGTAGAAATAATATCAACGGGCGGAACCTATAAAACCTTAAGTGATGCTGGAATAAAAGTTATAAATATATCTGACATCACAGGCTTTCCCGAATGCCTTGACGGCAGGGTTAAAACCCTTCATCCTAAAGTCCATGGTGGGCTGCTTGCAATAAGAAGCAACCCTGATCATATGAAACAAATAGCAGAACTGGGTATAGAGCCCATTGGTATGGTTATAATAAACCTATATCCTTTCAAGCAGACAATTTTAAAAGAGAATGTTGAGCTCCATGATGCTATTGAGAATATCGATATTGGCGGTCCCACAATGCTCCGTGCAGCTGCCAAAAACTACCAGGATGTATCTGTTATAGTGGATCCTTCTGATTACGTGACTGTCGTTGAAGAATTGAAATCATCAAAGGATGTTTCCTTGAAAACAAAATTTAAGCTTGCATATAAAGTTTTTGAACATACATGTCATTATGATACCCTTATAGCTAAATACTTGAGAGAAAAGATAGGAGAAGACACCTTCCCTGAAACCATGACCCTTACATTTGAGAAGGTTCAGGACATGAGGTATGGTGAGAATCCTCATCAAAAGGCTGTTTTCTATAAGGAAGTTGGAGCAAACAAGGGGTGTATTACATCTGCGAAGCAGTTGCATGGGAAAGAGCTTTCATACAACAACATAAATGATGCCAACGGTGCACTTGAGCTCTTGAAGGAATTTTCTGAGCCCACGGTTGTAGCTGTAAAGCATGCCAACCCATGTGGAGTAGCCAGCAGCGACAATATATATGATGCATATGTAAAGGCATATGAAGCAGATCCAGTATCCATATTTGGCGGGATAATTGCTGCAAATAGAGAGATTGACCTTAAGACTGCAGAAGAAATCAATAAGATATTCGTTGAAATAATAATTGCTCCTTCCTTTACAGATGAAGCAATGGCAGTTCTTTCGAAGAAAAAGAACATAAGAATCATGAAATTGGATGACATCGGGGCACCGGTTCCTGAAGGAAGCTATGATATGAAAAAAGTAGCTGGAGGACTCCTGGTTCAAAACGTTAACCGTGAATGTGTAAATAAGGAAGAAATAAAATTTGTCACCGAGAAAAAGCCGGATGAAAAGCAAATTGAAGAGCTTTTGTTTGCAATGAAGGTTGTAAAGCATACCAAATCCAATGGCATAGTTGTGGCTAAGGGTAAGCAGACATTAGGCGTGGGTCCTGGACAGACAAATAGGATTATGGCGGCAAAGATTGCAATAGAGTACGGTGGAGAAAGAACAAAAGGAGCTGTTCTCGCATCCGATGCATTTTTCCCATTCCCTGATTGTGTAGAGGCTGCTGCTGCGGCAGGTATTACAGCAATAATACAGCCAGGAGGCTCAATGAACGATCAGGCTTCCATTGACGAATGCAATAAGCATGGAATTGCCATGATTTTCACAGGCATGAGACATTTTAAACATTAATTCGTGATTGTTTGTAAAATTAAGTAGACGGTGGAGGATTAGAATGAAAATTCTGGTTGTAGGTAGTGGAGGGCGTGAGCATACAATTATATGGAAAATTGCACAAAGCCCATTGGTTACAAAACTGTATTGTGCACCGGGAAACGGTGGTATTTCAACGTTAGCTGAATGTGTTCCCATCAAAGCCATGGATATAGAGGGAATTGTAAAATTTTCAAAAGACAATATGATAGATCTGGTAGTTGTCGCCCCCGATGATCCTTTGGCAGCAGGCATGGTGGATGAGCTGGAAAAGGCAGGCATCAGAGCCTTCGGACCATATAAAAATGCTGCGGTTATTGAGGGAAGCAAGGCTTTTGCAAAGGATTTGATGAAAAAATATTCAATTCCTACTGCAAAATATGAAACCTTTGACAACTATGAGCATGCTATTGAGTATTTAAAGCATCAGGAGTATCCTGTGGTAATAAAGGCAGATGGGTTGGCACTTGGCAAAGGTGTTATAATAGCTCAAGGTTTTGATCAGGCACAGGAAGCTGTCAACAGTATGATGAACGATAAGGTTTTTGGTAGTGCCGGGAATAAGGTTGTTATTGAAGAGTTTCTTGTTGGTCCTGAAGTGTCTATTCTGGCATTTACCGATGGAAAAACAATTAAGCCTATGGTTAGCTCCCAGGACCATAAAAGAGTATTTGACAATGATGAGGGGCCTAATACAGGAGGAATGGGCACATTTGCTCCTAGTAAGATATATACCCCGGAAATCGCCGACTACTGCATGGAAAAAATAATGAAGCCTACAATAGAAGCAATGAATAAGGAAAACAGAAAGTTTAAAGGCGTTATTTATTTTGGGTTTATACTGACTAAGGAAGGTCCTAAAGTTCTTGAATACAATGCAAGGTTTGGGGATCCCGAGACGCAGGTTGTACTTCCCCAACTAGAGAGTGACTTGGTAGAGATATTCAATGCGGTAATTGATGAAAAGCTAAGTGAGATGGATATCAAGTGGAGCAGCAGTGCAGCAGTTTGCGTAGTTATGGCATCTGGAGGCTATCCTGGAAAATATGATACAGGCCTCGAAATATCAGGACTTGCTGATGCAGAGCACGATGCCAATACAGTGGTGTTTCATGCCGGAACCAAATATGAAAACGGAAGGTTTTACACTGCTGGAGGCAGGGTTTTAGGTGTTACAGCACTTGAACCTACAATGGAACAAGCAATTGGAAAGGCTTACCAAGCAGTTGAAAAAATCTCCTTTAGGGGTGCACACTTCAGAAAAGACATAGGCAGGAAATACTAAGAGCCATACTTTTAATATAAAAGGCAGGGGATACTGAATAATATATGTCCCTTGCTTTTTGTTATGTTATTGTGAGAAATTATGTCTAAAAAATTATGATGAAGGATATTTTTGCAGCTGTGTAGAATTATAATATACTACAAATTTTTATTGGAGCTGATATAATGAAAAAAGCATATATATGTTTGGATATAGGTGGTACAAAGGTTTTAGGAGCAGTATTTGATGAAAACCTCAAAATAGTATGCAAAGTAAAAAAGAAAACCAAGGCGGAAGAGGGCCAGGGGAAAATAGAGGAAAGAATTATAAACCTTGTTGAGGAACTTATTGTAAAGTCACAAATAAGCAGAGAGTCTCTTGCCGGAATAGGAGCCGGTGCACCGGGGATAATAAATGAAAGTACTGGTGAAATCATCTTTACTCCAAATATTCCATGGAGAAACTATAACATAAAAAAAGTTATTGAGGGCAAATTTAATGTACCCTTTCACATCGGAAATGACGTAAAGATGGGTGTTCTTGGTGAGTGGAAATATGGTGTCGGAAAAAATAGAGAAAATATAGTGGGTATATTTGTTGGAACAGGCATAGGCGGAGGCGTCATTATAAACAATAAGCTATATGCAGGTGCAAAGCATTCAGGAACCGAGGTTGGTCATATGATAATAAATACCGAGGGGCCTTACTGCAACTGCGGGCAGAGAGGGTGTCTTGAAGCATATGCAAGTAAGATTGCAATTACAAGGGAGATTAAGGGACAGATTGCAAGAGGCAGGGAATCAATCCTTAAGGATTTGATGGGAGAAGATACAACCATTATAAAGAGCAAAATGCTAAAAAGAGCTATTGAGGATAGGGATGAGCTGGCACTGGAGGTAGTGGATAAGGCAGTATATTATCTTGCAGCAGGTGCTGGATCCCTAATAAACATATTCAATCCTAACATGCTTATATTAGGTGGTGGAGTGTTTGAAGCCCTTGGGGGTTATATGCTTCCTGCACTTCAAGAGAAAATAAAAAGATTTTCAATGCCTGCCGTCCTTGAAGGAACTGAAATTGTTCAGTCAAAGCTTGGAGATGACTCAATCCTATATGGTTCACTGGCACTTATTATGGGTACCAAACTGTAAAGCTATATTATAGTAGTATGTTAAAAATAAATGAAATTTTCAAATAATCCTAATTATAAATCATTTTCCTTTATAATTAGGATTATTTATGCTATAATGTATGGAGCAAAATTTTGGAGAACAACTATGCCGGGATATATTAAAATCGGAATTTCAGGTGGGACTTTTGACCCTATCCATTACGGACATCTAATAACTGCAGAGAACATAAGAAATGCCATTGGGCTGGATAAGGTCATATTTGTGCCGACGGGAATGCCTCCTCACAAAAAGCATTTAAATGTGACTTCGCCAATAGACAGGCTTAACATGGTTAAGAAGGCTGTTTATTCAAATCCTTATTTTGAGGTTTCAAGTGTAGAGGTGGAACGTGAAGGATACACTTATACAATAGACACATTGAAACATTTTAAAAGAATTTATGGGGAAAAGGCACAGATGTATTTTATTACGGGTGCGGATGTTGTAAAAGAACTGACGACCTGGAAAAACTTCGAGGAATTATTTACCATGTGCAGATTTATATCTGCATTAAGACCTGATTATGTCGATGAAAGCTTTTATAGTGATGTTGAATACCTCAAATCAAACTACAATGCCGACATAATAGTTGCCAATATACCTATGGTCCAGATTTCATCAACAGATATCAGGAAAAGAGTGCAGGAAGGGAAGACGATAAAGTATTTATTGCCTGAATGTGTTGAAGACTATATTTATAAGAACAATTTATACAGGGACTGAAGATTTATAGTGTACAGAAGGGCAATATGGAGTATGACAATTGATGAAATGAGAAATAAATTGGAAAAAACTCTTTCAAAGAAGAGGTTTAAACACTCATTAGGGGTAATGTATACAGCTGTAGATCTTGCTAAGATCTATGGTGTTGATGTGGAAAAGGCAGCTGTATCAGGATTGCTTCATGATTGTGCAAGAGAAATTAAAGGAGCAGAAGTTTTTAAGGCCTGTGAAAAATACGGGATTGAGATTGATGTTTTTACAAGAAACCAGCCTTCACTGCTTCATGGCTCTATAGGTGCCGAAATTGCAAGGGAAGAATATGGTATAAAGGATCGATCAGTGTTAACAGCAATAAAATACCACACAACTGGACGAGCTGATATGGACATGCTTGAGAAAATTATATATATAGCTGATTATATTGAGCCTGGCAGGAGTTTTCAGGGTGTTGAGGAGGCAAGAAAAGAAGCATTTAAAGACATCGACAGGACAATGCTTATGGCCCTCGACAGAACCATCAATCATATAATCGAAAAAAAGAGCTATATACATGTTGATGCAATTCATGCAAGAAATTATATTCTTGAGCAGATGGGGAATGTTAAATATTAGTTATAATAGAACTTAAGGGGATGGTTTGAAATGGCAAAATCCAATAAAAAGAATATATTAAATCATTTTGAACATATTTTTCTCTTGTTTGGCTCCATAGTAATTATTGTTGTCTCACTTGTGGTGGCTGTGAATTTTACCAAAGATTCCAGGATTTTTGCCAAGGACAAGCCGGCAGCACAAAAGACAGTGACAGCTAAAGAAAAAAAAGAAGTGCCAAGCACTGCTGCTGAAGTAAAAAAGGAAGAGACTGACGCTACTAAACCAAAGAACCAGGAGACAACAAGCCCGAAAAACGAAAGAAAGACATCGGAGATTAAGGTTGAGATAATAAACAGCACAGGCAAAAAGGGTGTTGGTACTACTCTCGGAAATACCCTTAAAAACAGCGGTATTAAAGTTATATCGGTTATTTCGGGAAAAGTCACAACCAAAACAAAAGTAATAGAAAGAAACGATAATGGCTATGGCGATGAGGTAATAAGCTTAATAAAAACAGGCAGATTGTCCAAGGAAAAGATAAAAAATTCCAATGTAGATGTAACAATTGTATTAGGTGCTGATTATTTGCCGTGATTTTTTAGACATTAAAAAATGATTAATAAAAGACATGCAAAACATATTGTTCACAAATAATATTATTAATAGTATAATTCATTTATAATTATGCTTAAAATTTGATGGTGAGAGGGATGAAACAGTATTGAATTCAAAAGAAATGGTTGATAAAATCGTAGAGATTTTAGATAGTAAGAAAGCTAAGGATATAAATGTTATAAGCATTGAAAACATATCTATTTTGTCTGATTATTTTGTAATTTGCAATGGTACTTCCTCAACACATATTAAAACACTAGCCGATGAGTTGGAAGAAAAAATGGAAGAACAGGGCTTAAGATGCTTTCACAAGGAAGGCTATAACAGTGCAAGATGGATATTACTTGATTACGGTGACGTTATTGTTCATATATTCCACGAAGAGGACAGGGGCTTTTACAATCTTGAAAGGCTTTGGTCCGATGGTGTTTTATCATATAAATAAAGAATAAAAATCAAAGCTCATTATTACAATGGAGGTACCCTATGCATTATAACTATAGAGAAATAGAAAAGAAATGGCAGAATTTATGGGAGAAAAATAAAGTATTTAAGGTCTCCGACAATGACAAGGAAAAGTACTATGTACTTGAGATGTTTCCATACCCATCGGGAAATCTTCATATGGGTCATGTGAGAAACTATTCGATTGGTGATGTTGTTGCCAGGTACAAGAAAATGAATGGATTTAATGTCCTTCATCCAATGGGATGGGACTCATTTGGATTGCCGGCTGAGAATGCTGCAATAAAGAGAGGAATACACCCCAACGACTGGACCTGGTCCAACATAGAAAACATGAGAAGGCAGCTTAAGGAGCTCGGTATAAGCTATGACTGGGATAGGGAAGTTGCCACATGTCACCCGGATTATTACAAGTGGACACAGTGGATGTTTTTACAGCTTTACAAAAATGGTTTGGCATATAAGAAAAAATCATTCGTAAACTGGTGTCCTTCATGTACAACTGTTCTCGCCAATGAGCAGGTTGTAAACGGAAAGTGCGAACGTTGTAAATCCGATGTGGGAAAAAAAGATCTTGAGCAGTGGTACTTTAAGATAACGAAATATGCCCAAAAGCTTCTGGATGATATACAAATGCTGGACGGTTGGCCGGAAAAGGTCAAAACAATGCAGCAGAACTGGATCGGTAGGAGCGAAGGCGTAGAGGTAGATTTTAAGGTCGACGAAATGGATAAATCCGTTAGAGTTTACACAACAAGGCCTGATACTATATATGGTGTTACCTACATGGTTATTGCACCGGAACACTCCATTGTAAAAGAGCTGATAGAGGGAACAGAGCAGGAAGAGCAGTGTAAAGAATTTATTGAGAAGATGAAGTTCTTAAATGAAATAACAAGAACTTCAAATGAGACTGAGAAAGAAGGGGTATTTACCGGAAGGTATGTCGTTAATCCTTTGAACGGGGATAAGGTGCCTTTGTACCTGGCAAATTACGTATTAGCTGAATACGGCACTGGTGTGGTAATGGCAGTTCCGACCCATGACCAGAGGGACTTCGAATTCTCTAAAAAATACAATCTTCCTTTAAAGGTTGTTATCCAGCCGGAGGGTGTTACTCTTAATACTTCTCAAATGGAGGCTGCCTTTGAGGAAGTTGGCTACCTGGTAAACTCTGATAAGTTTGACGGAATTAAGAGTGACGAGGCTATAGGCAAAATAATTGATTACATCGAAGAAAAGGGATTCGGAGAAAGAAAGATAAACTTCAGGCTCAGAGACTGGCTGATATCAAGGCAAAGATACTGGGGAGCTCCAATTCCGATTATATATTGCGATACTTGTGGATCTGTACCTGTGCCAGAAGAGGAATTGCCTGTCATTCTTCCAACGGATGTTAAGTTTACAGGTGTTGGTGAGTCGCCGCTTGCAGGCAGCCCATCATATGTTGCTGCCAAATGCCCCAAATGTGGAAAGACAGGCAGAAGAGAAGTTGACACAATGGATACCTTTGTGTGTTCATCCTGGTATTATTTAAGGTATACAGATCCTTGTAACAGTAAGGAGCCCTTTAGTAAGAAGAGCACCGATTACTGGATGCAGGTAGACCAGTATATCGGCGGCGTAGAGCATGCGATATTGCACCTTTTGTATTCAAGATTCTTTATGAAGGCATTGTATGACATGGGCTTTGTTTCACAGGAGGAACCCTTTAAAAATCTCCTTACCCAGGGCATGGTTCTTAAGGACGGTATCAAAATGTCCAAATCTGTAGGCAATGTTGTTAGCCCGGAGGAGATAATTGAAAAGTATGGGGCGGATACAGCAAGATTATTTATACTTTTTGCTTCACCTCCAGAAAAAGACCTTGAATGGAGCGATCAAGGTGTTGAGGGATGTTATAGATTTATTAACAGGGTCTGGAGGATAATCGGCGAGTTTTTACCGCTTATTAAGGATGCCGGGGAAATTGATAAAGCATCATTAAATGAGCAGGATAAGGAAATACGCTATGTTATAAACCATACCATTAAAAAAGTTACTGATGATATAGGTGAAAGGTTTAATTTTAATACAGCTATAAGTGCTGTTATGGAGCTCATTAATGCTCTCTATGCTTATAAGGAAAAGGTTAGTGATGAGCAGAAAAATAAGGCTGTGCTCAAGGAAGCGGTTGACAGTCTGGTAATTATGCTGGCTCCGTTTATTCCACATGCAACAGAAGAGCTGTGGAGTCTTATAGGAAGAAGCGGCAGTGTCCACGATCAGCAGTGGCCTAAATACGATGCAGAAGCACTGGTTAAGGACCAGATCGAAATAGTGGTACAGATAAACGGAAAGGTCAGAGATAAACTTGTCGTTCCGGCAAAATTAAACCAAAAAGAATTAGAAGAAACTGCCCTCAGCAATGATAAAGCTAAAGAGCTCATTGAAGGAAAAACAGTAGTTAAGGTTATTGCTGTTCCAGGCAGGTTGGTTAATATAGTTGTTAAATAATACAACAAGGTAGAGCTTATAGTAGCAGGGTGATACAAAACTTACTTTACAGTTTTGTATCACCCTGCTTGCTTAATGTTTAAGGAAAAAAGGATTTTTTTATTTATACGAAGAAATAATATACCTGAATAAATAATTTTTTGAATACCTTGATCCAAAATATCAAAGTTTATGGAGGAAATTGGTATGGAATTTAAAATTTTTGGCAGAGAAATCTATGTCAATAAGGGTATAATTGCAGTATCAATTCTTATTTTGTTGGCAGTGTTAGGTGTAATCGGAT
Organism: Pseudobacteroides sp.; assembly: GCF_036567765.1. Lineage (NCBI taxonomy): Bacteria > Bacillati > Bacillota > Clostridia > Eubacteriales > Oscillospiraceae > Pseudobacteroides > Pseudobacteroides sp. The sequence continues at coordinate 9,876 of NZ_DATCTU010000036.1, read as the reverse complement.
ATTTGGTAAAGGTTGGTAATGAACCTATCATATTTTTACCAAAGGAAGGAAGTGCTGTTAGCACAACTAATGAGGCTGTCAGAACTCCAGGAGAAAATAAGTTCCCCAGTCCTACACCCGCAGAAATCCAGGAACAAATTAAGGTATACATAACAGGTTGTGTAAAAAAGCCTGGGATAGTAACGCTTACTAAGGGACAAATGATCTTTGACGCGGTTAATGCAGCAGGCGGATTAACAGATGAGGCAGATAAAAATATCAACATGGTATATGTTCTAAATGATAATGTCTGGATTGACATTAAGTCTAAAAAAGAAGCTGAGAGGGCTGTAGAGGTTAAATCTTCGGATAATGGGAAAAGCTCCAAAAATAGTTCAGACATCGGCAATAAATCGGAAGCCACGGTGAACAACGCGGGGCAAGGCATTAAAATTGTCAAGGACAGCGGCGGTTTGGTAAGTAATGAAAAAAATGAGGCAGCTGGTGGGAAAATAAATATAAATACCGCAACGGCAGAAGAAATGGATGCAGTTTTACCTGGAATAGGTCCTGCAATTGCGGCCGATATTGTTGAGTATCGTAACAAACACGGGAAGTTTAAGTCGATAGAGGACTTGCTTAATGTTCCGGGGATAGGTGAGAGCAAATTAAATAGGATGAAGGAACTTATCACGGTTTCATGAGAATTATGGAAGAAAGCTTCCTTTGCTGTTTGAAGGTGTTGTGCTATAATTATCTATAATCTATGTATCTAGTGAAAGGGAGGATAAAGCTTGTATTGTAGAAAATAATGAGGATTAAAAATTATTTCTATAAAGCAAGTTAAATTGGTATGATAAGAAAATTAGCCGCATTATTGACTTTTATTATGCTGTTTACATTTACTGCATGTAGTTTTGATGCAAAAAACAAAACAACAAAATCCAATCCGGACGGAATTGTATCTCAAGGGCAGGACGAGCCTAGCGATAAGGAAAACGGTAATAGCATGGGTGATAGTGAGGACAGTAAAACGACAAGACAAAAGGTGACATTGTATTTTTCCAATATAGACAATACTGCTTTGATCAAGGAAATAAGAGACATTGAAATTAGTGAAATGGCTGTTTTAAGGTCAACAGTGGAGGCGTTGGCAATGGGCCCTAAAAATTCGGAACTCAAAAAAACCCTGCCTGACGGAGTATCAATATTAGGTATAAGAAGGGATGGAAAAACTGTTGTCGTGGATTTTTCAAAAGAGTACAACGGTAAGCAAGAGGGTATAACAGAGGAGTTTAAAAGAATTTCGGTTGTAAACACCTTAACGGCAATCGCCGGTATTGAAAAGGTTAAGATAATGGTTGAAGGGCGTGAATTGGTGAACTCCAACGGAAAAGTATTTGGGGAAATGGATGAGGTTGATCTTGATAAGAGCGGTAAACCTCTTAAGGAAAAGTCGCAGGTCATAACAGTCTATTTTGGAAGCCCTGATACGGATTTTATTGTTGGCGAAAAGAGAAAAGTATCTATCAATGTAAATGGTTCTTTGGAAAAGGAAATCCTGGAGGAGCTTTTAAAAGGGCCTCAGAATAAGGATTTATACCCTATAATACCGGAAAATACTAAGGTTTTATCAGTAACTACATCTGAGGACGGAACATGTAAAATTAACCTTTCCAAGGAGTTTCAGAGCAATGCTTTTGCAGGCTCAGCAGGTGGTGCAATAACTATAAACTCTATAGTGAACTCTCTGACGGAGCTAAAAACAGTTAAAAGAGTTCAATTCCTCATTGAGGGTAAGGTTGTAGAGACATACTCAGACATGGGATTTGATAAGCCTTTTTATAGAAATGAAAAAATCATAAAAAATGCTAATTGATAGTCGCCATTTAGACGAAATATTTGCTATACCCGATACTATATTGTTGAGTTTTAGTATAACAAAATTTGATACAGGTGTGGTGAATATTAATGAAGGGTACTGTCATAGCTACTTGGATTCAAACTGCAAGAATTATGTATGGCGAAGATGTTGTTATAAAGGCAATGGAAGAGGTTGGATGGGAGAAAAACAAAGTATTCAAATCCAGTGATTCGGTAGATGATGTAAAGGCCAAGCAGCTTATTCAAAAAATAGCATATATAAAGGGCTTCAGTGAAAGCGATACATGGAAGGATATCGGGAGGTATAATATCAGTACATTTTCAAGTGCCTATCCTTCCTTTTTTTGTCATGAGAATCTGTATATGTTTTTATGCTCTATGAATGAGGTTCACAGGATAATTACAGAAAAGCTGCCTGGTGCCAGACCTCCCTATGTTTCTATTGAAAAGGTGTCTCAAAAGGAAGCTATTTTTACTTATAGATCATCTAGAATGATGCCGGATTATATGAAGGGATTGTTAGCGGGGTCAGCTGACTATTTTAAAGAAAAGATTGAAGTAACTGAAATCGAAAATACAGGGGCTGAATGTAAGGTAAGGATCCTATTTGAAAATCCCATAGAAGATACTAATACGAGTAACAAAAGAACTTTTAGCCTTCGCGGCATTAAAGGCAAAGCAATGCTATTCTTTTCTTCAAATGTACTACTTTTTGTTTCCCTTATTGCAGCCTCAAACTCTGGTTTTGCAGCTGCAACAGCAGCTATGGCATTCGGGATTATGGCATTGAACATGGGATTTGGTGCCTATGCTTATTTCAGGTATATTAAGCCTGTCTTATATTTAAAAAGCATTGTTATGGATATGGCACAGGGAAAAAGGGGATTGGAGAAAACGATTTCTGTCCAAATTGGTGGCGAGGCTGGGGAGATAGTAAAATATCTGAACAAATTTACAGGGAACATGAGTGGAATAATGAAGCAGATATACAATAAAGCATCAAACCTTAGTGACTCCTCTGCAAACCTTCTGAAAACATCTGATATAATGCAGAATACCAGTATGGATATCGATGATAAGCTGAATTTGGTGAGCGGAAATGTAAGTGATATTTCAGCAAGAATAGACTTGACAGCTGGCGCAGCAACTAATACAAGCAGAAATGTAAATGTAATTGCTTCATCTGTCGAGGAAATGAGTGCAACAATCAGAAATATTGCAAAATCATCTGAACAGGCCTCAACAAGTGTTAATGGTATTTCCGGTGGTATGAATCAAATCTCGGACAGTATTGGAAGTGTATCAGAGAGTGCGAGGAATATATCGGTTTCAGTTAATAATATTGCAAATTCGGTAAATGAGATGAATATTTCTCTTGCTGAGATTTCCAAAAGTTGCAAACGTTCAATTGTAATAACAGAGGATGCCAGAGGAAAAGCAAATAAAACCAACAGGATTATAGATGATTTAGATGGTTTGTCCAAGCAAATCGTAAAAATAATAGATGTAATTAATGATATAGCTCGTCAGACCAATTTACTGTCACTAAATGCTGCCATAGAAGCAGCAGGTGCAGGAGAGGCAGGAAAAGGTTTTGCTGTAGTTGCAAATGAAGTTAAAGAGCTTTCAAGACAAACATCAAATTCTACTGAAGAGATTCGCAGTCAAATAGAAAGTATGAGAGAAAAGATGAATGAGGCTGTTGTGGCGGTGGAAACCATAACAGATGTAGTTGTCGAGATAACAAACTTATCAAATATTATTGCTTCGGCAGTAGCTGAACAGTCAGCTGTAACCGGGGATATTTCCAAGTCTGCCATAATAGGTGCGGAGAAAATTAACCTGATAACAGAAAAAATTGGGGAAATAGCTTTAAAATCCCAAGGTGCAGCGAAAGATGCCTGGGAGGTTTCTGAGTCAACAAAGGATTTTGCAAGGGCAGTATCAGAACTGGCCATTGCAGCAAATGAAGCAGCAATGGGCTCAGACAGTTCGTCAAAAATGGTAAAAGAAGTTGCATCAAATTCAGAGGAAATATCGCTTGGTGCAAAGGAGATATCGAATGCTGTAAGCGATATAAGCACTGCTTCAAAGGACACATTTTCTGAAGCAAAAAGCATTAATGCAACTGCAAAAACTCTGGCAGAAATTTCACAGACCCTTGAGTATTATACCGAACAATTTAAATAAAGGATATAACCTAGGTGCATCAATGCTACCACTGGGGATACTTAAAAGTAGGCTTAGTCATCGGTGTTGATTTTGGGTATGGAGTATTTATATCCTCAGGCTTTGTATAGGTAAAGTGGGTTGGTGACATCTTTGGAGGATCAAACCAAATAGGCGGTATTGGTGTAGGGAACACCCAGGGGTTTTTGGGAGTTGGTATAATCTTACTTGGCATTGATGGCGACGGTGTAGTTGTTGAGACAGCTTCTTTGGTATGGCCCGCCCATGCTAAAGTTGTAAATGTCTGAGTAGTACTTCCAAAGTACATGTTAACCACAACTTTAAATTGATAGCTGGTATTTGGCTTCAAACCTTTAATGGTAGCTGATATATCAGCAGGAAAATCATCCTCATAGATAGATGCAGCCATTTTTACATACATTGGGTTGCTTGTTTCCCAATAAACCAGTGAAATATTACAATTACCGCCATAGAAATATTTATTCTGCTCAAATTTTATTACCTTACCGCTTATAAAAGCACTTGATGATGTTATCTCAGAAGCGGGATTTATAGAAATTTCTACAGGTGAAGTAAAGCCAAAAGTAGGCAGAGGCGAAGGTGTCAATACATGTGCTGGTGTAGTATGGGCAGCTGATGTATGAATAGGACTGTCCGATTGCCTTTTTGGCGTTGGTGTGGCTTTACTTTCAGTATAGCTAGGCCATTTATTTGTAAAGCTAGGTGTAGTGTATACCGGAACTACAGGCGTCGTCGGAACCGGATGCAGTTTTGTTAAGTCATATGTAGGAACAGCAGCTGTAGGTGTAGGGTATTCGAAGGTTAGTATAACCGGTGTGTTCTTTGATATATTCGGGGTTTGTCTTGGTATAGGAGTATTAATTGTTCCTCCTGTAGAAGTGTTATTATCCCCGTGCCCTTGGTTATTGGATTGGTTAAATCCTTCATTTCCTTTTGGCTTATCATCTCTGTTATTGTATTTTGGTAAAGTATTTTCATTTTTATGGATATCTTCATTAATAACTACATTTTGCTTGTCGGCAACTGTATTGTTGGTTATATCGGACATATCCGCCTTTTTGATTATTCCGCCTATAGAACCTTCTCTAATGTCTTCAATGGACATGTTTATTCCTTTACTCTTGGATTCGATATATGTTATGTATCTGCCCATCGAAATGTTGTTTTCAGATGCAATTTTGTATGTCTTTGAATCTACTTTAATAATCCTTTTGTTTATTTTAAGGCTATCCAGTTCTTTTATGTCTTTTCGTACGTTCTGTACCAGGCTGTCAAGACTAGACTGGTCACGGTTGTCGGACCCGTCCGGTTTAATTGAAGCGGAAATCACCAAATATTCTTCTTTATTGTCAGTTGTAAATCCCAACTGCTTTGATTTCTCAACAATAGTAGTCAGTGCATCACTTAATGATTTATTCTTTAAATCTGTGCTTCCGATAATCTTTCTGGTGCTTGTATTGTTGGAATCAACCTTAACAACTTTATTTTGTTTGTCTATATTTAAGCGCACACTTAGGTTTGTATCAACATCTATATATGCATATATTTCACTGGAGGAATGTATAAAGTTAGTATAAAAAGTAATACAAAGTAAAACAATAGCAGCTGCAAAACCCGAGGCAATTGCTCCAATTCTTAAATAGTTCGGTTTTCTGCTTTTTGCGGAAATGATTTCATGGTCTGAAAAGCAAATCTCCTGCCCCAGCTCAATCATATCAGAACGCTTTTTTAACTTGTAAAAATCAAGATCCTCAGTCATTACTATAACATCTGAAGATAGAATGCTAAATATATAGCCGACCCTATACAAATTCATTACCTCTTTTCTGTTAAATACCATATGTATAATAACATAAATAAAAGTCAATTTTTATTATAGTCAGTTGTTGTTTTCATCAACACTGTAGCTTTTGTGCTTACCGCTGGCAATTATTCTATTTCTTAAAAAATCGAAATCTTCATTAAAAATTAAGCAAGCAGCTATTATAAATTTACGGTTTCTTTCTATAGTTCTTCTGCTGACAGATGTCACCTTTAGAAGATCATTTACAGGTATACTTTTCTGGGCTAGTAGCTTGTTGTAGATTTCTTTTCTGGAAAAAATCTCATTTGCAATACCTATCAAAAGATCTTTGGAATCTTTATGCTTTGGCCCCGAAGTAAGCAAATCTTCAAAGGTAATGCCAAAATCATTAAGCTTTTTTGTTAAATGTGCAATCTGTTCTTTTCTTTCGATAGATTCATATACCTGATTTGAATCAATCTTCAGGTAACGTTCTTCAAAGTCTTTATTATTCTCGTTATCAAAATATGTAAATGGATAGACGTTTTTGTCCTTGATGTGTTTTTTATAATGGTTTATAAGCTTCCATTTTATATTTTGTTTGGAAAAACTCAAAAAATTACCGTTTGTTTTTTCATTAAAATTATCGATGGCCTCATTAAAGGCTATCAATGCGATGGAGAATTCTTCACTCTCTTCAGGGTAAATATATTTGCCCGTAATCTGAGAAACTACCTTGGCTATAAAAGGCTTATAGTCATTTAGGAAGCATTCCTTTAACTCTCTGTCACCCTTTTTAATTCTAATGATAATATCATTTATACTTATGTCTTTCGATTTTTCCTTTTTGTAATGGAAAAAATTAAGCAAGATTTCACTTCCCCTTGAAATTAACTCTTCAGAATGGTTTACTGAACTGTATATAGTCTCTATATCAGTAAACAATCTTTAAATCAATCAGCTTTATTTTCAAGTATTATGCAGCATTATATGTTTATTTGCTGCAAATTCTATTAAGGTCCCCCAGTTTTGTAGATGAACTTAAGTCATACATATATGTATTTGTTCTATTTATTTAAGGTATAAAGACTAACTTAGGTATGATTAAAAAATTACTTCCGCTTTTGAGCAGGTGTTGACGAGCTAAGTCAACACAAAAGCGAAATTTATAGCGGGAGTTATTTTTTTGATCGTGCCTTAATTATATTATACAAGAAAAGTTTTATTTTTAGGTGGGTTTACAAAAAAATATATGAATTTTATCAGGTCATCTTTAAAATTCAACTTATAAATATCAAATGCATAATATATTGATATACATCAGATGCATAATTGTGCCAATGGCTAAATACTTTAGGGCTGTTGACAATGTTTTTTTATACGGATATAATATGCTATATAAATTTAAATATTATTATTAAGCATTGATGAGAAGAGTAGATTTTAAAGTTTCCTCAAAGAGAGAAGACATCTTTATTATAGGCATTAAAGTTTGTTTTTGATTAGCACTTTTAAGGATATTATATGTGATTAATCAGTTAGTGCCGATATAAAGGCTGGAAATGTTTTCAGGAAAGTAAAATTGAAGACCACCTCTGAGCTTAAACGTTGACATACGTTATAGTTATTTAGGTTTAATAATTGATAAGTATCAGCTATTAAATGTCTAATTCTAAGTAAAAATTAGGGTGGAACCACGGGATATAACTCTCGTCCCTTACGTTGTAAGGGATGGGAGTTTTTTGAATGTTATAGGAAATTATGTGTGATAGGAGGAATTAAAATGGTTAAAGTACAGTTAAAGGATGGAAGTGTAAAAGAATATAACAAAGGCATAACAATCAAGGAAGTTGCGGAGAGCATCAGTGCCGGCCTTGCAAGAGTAGCTCTTGCCGGAGAAGTTGATGGGCAGGTAAAGGATTTGAGCTTTAAGCTTGATAATGACTGCAAACTAAGCCTTCTTACATTTGATAATGAAGGAGGAAAGCATGCTTACAGGCATACTACTTCACACGTTATGGCCCAGGCGGTAAAAAGACTATACCCAAATGCAAAGCTTGCAATAGGGCCGTCTATAGAGACAGGATTTTATTACGATTTTGACATGGATACTGCTTTAGCATTGGAGGAGATTCAAAAAATAGAAAAAGAGATGGAAAAGATAATAAAAGAGGATCTTCCCCTTGAAAGATTTACTCTGCCTAGAGATGAAGCTATTAAGTATATGGAGGAGAAGGGTGAATCTTACAAGGTTGAGTTGATTAAGGACCTACCTGAGGGAGAGGAAATATCCTTCTATAAGCAGGGAGACTTTGTAGACCTGTGTGCAGGCCCTCATCTTCCCTCAACAGGAAAAATAAAGGCCTTTAAGCTCCTTTCCGTAGCAGGTGCTTACTGGAGGGGAAGCGAGAAGAATAAAATGCTTCAGAGAATCTACGGCACATCCTTTGCCAAAAAAAGCGAGCTGGACGATTATATTACCAGGCTTGAAGAGGCTAAGAAAAGGGATCACAACAAGTTGGGCCGCGAGCTGGAGCTGTTTACCACAGTTGATTATATTGGACAGGGTTTGCCTATTTTGATGCCAAAGGGTGCGAAAGTCATTCAAATTTTGCAGCGTTTTGTAGAGGATGAAGAGGAACGCCGCGGGTATATGCTTACAAAAACACCGTTTATGGCGAAAAGCGATTTGTATAAAATATCAGGGCATTGGGACCATTATCGTGACGGTATGTTCGTTATGGGCGACGAAAACGGCGACAGCACAGAAGTCTTTGCACTGAGACCGATGACATGTCCTTTTCAGTTTCAGGTATACCTTGCAAGACTTAGAAGTTATAGAGAGCTGCCAATGAGGTTTAATGAAACATCAACATTGTTCAGGAATGAATCTTCAGGCGAAATGCACGGATTAATACGTGTACGGCAATTTACAATTTCAGAAGGGCACATTGCATGTACTCCCGATCAGTTGGAGCAGGAATTTGCCGGATGCGTTGATCTTGCAAACTTCATGCTTAAGACTGTAGGACTGGACGAAGACGTATCCTACCGTTTCTCAAAATGGGATCCTAACAATAAGGAAAAGTATATCGGAACAGAAGAACAGTGGGAAGAAGTACAAAACAGAATGAGGCAGATACTTGATCACCTTGGAATAAATTACAAGGAAGAAGAGGGAGAGGCTGCTTTTTACGGTCCAAAGCTTGATATTCAGATAAGGAATGTTCATGGTAAGGAAGATACTTTGATTACTGTGCAGATAGACTTCCAGTTGGCAGAAAAGTTCGGTATGCAGTATATTGACAGTGACGGGCAAAAGCAATACCCTTATGTAATTCACAGAACTTCCATAGGATGCTACGAAAGGACTCTTGCACTCCTTATTGAAAAGTATGCAGGTGCATTCCCTACCTGGCTGTCACCTGTACAGGTAAAGATATTGCCATTAATTGAAAAGCATCATGGTTATGCCCTTGAGCTTAAAAAGATGTTTGAAGAAAAGGGAGTAAGGGTTGAAGTAGACTTGAGAAATGAAAAAATAGGTTACAAAATAAGAGAAGCACAGCTCGATAAGGTTCCTTACATGGTAGTATTAGGGGATAAGGAAATGGAAAATAAGGCAGTTGCAGTCAGGTCAAGAAAAGATGGTGATTTGGGTGCTATGCCGACAGATGAATTCTTAAATAAAATTCTTCTTGAAATAGCTCAAAAAAGTAAATAATTGTTAATGCTAGGGGGCTTTGCCCCCTGTTTACTTTCAAAGCTCAATGTCTCTTTTTTTAGTTATTCCTAACTTATATATTCTGGAATCTCTCCTGACCTATAGTAATAAAATGTATTTATTTGCTATATCTGATAGATTATCTTCTATAAAAATAATAAATAATAAGCCCATATAATACAATTTATAAATATAATTTACAATTTTCTTGCTAACGGGTATAATTCTTAATATAAATATTTAATATACTTATTATTACAAAAAATGTAGAAAAAATTTTAAAATTTATTTAATA